>JBIOUT010000247.1:0-14284 GCA_044867365.1 Candidatus Eiseniibacteriota bacterium
ATTCTCCCGCGACGAGGGATAAAAGAGGAGGAGGTCCGGGCGATGAGGGGAACCAGAAGCAGAATGGCGGGCGAGCCCGGCAAACACCGCGGCGCGGCGAACCAGATGGTGCGTCTCGCGATGGTCGGGATGAGCGTCCCGGCCGCTGGGAGCGATGATGAGCTGAGGACGCACTTGCCGGATCACTTCCACGACCGCCCGTTGCTGTCCGTCATCGAAGCGCGCGAGCCCGGTGTCCGGAAGACCGAGACAGAGCCGCTCGGCCCCCAGAATCTTGGCGGCGGCTCGAGCCTCTTCGGCGCGTAGCTCGGGGGTGCCGGCGCTCGCCCGCTCGCCGCGGGTGAGATCGACGATCACCACCCGGTGTCCATGCTGGACGGCGCCGGCCAGAGTGCCGGCGACGCCGAGCTCGATATCATCGGGATGAGAGCCGAATGCGAGGAGGATCATGCCTTGAGCTCGATGAGGGCGTGTCCGGGCCGCCCCGCCGCCAGCCGATCGAGATGGCTCTCAGCCTGCCGGAGCACCTTCTCGACCAGCCCTTCTCCGGCGAGAGCAAGCGCGCCGAGAACGGCGATCCGCCGTTCTTGCAGGCCTTGATCGGGGCGAAGGAAGGCAGGGAGATGCCGGAGCTCGGGGAGCTCCTCCTCCGCCCGCGACTTTTCACGCTTGATCGCAGCTTCCCAAAGTCGCCCTCGCTGGAACTCGGCCTTGCCGGCGATCGAATCGACCAGCTGATCGAGCCCCGGCCCGAAGGCGCCGAGCGCCGCACGGGCCGCCGCGAAGCCATCGCGTTCGGCCGCCTCGAGCCGCGTCAGCGCCGCGGCGACTCCACTCGGCAACCGGCGGCGATAGTAGCCCTCGAGAGTCGGACCCCAGCGACAGATGAGCGCGCCGGCGTCGGAGCCGGCATCGGCGGCAAGGCTGAACGCCGTCTCGGGCATCAGGGTCGCCGAAAGCCTCGGTACGGCCGGCGGCATCTTCACTCCGAGAAAGGAATAGGCGGGAGCGAGTTGCGCCATATAAGCGACCTCCGCCGGACCCAGCACCCGGGCGACGATCGGCAACGCGAAGTCGACGACCAGCGGCCGGAGGGCCACCGATGGCCACAACGCTCCTCCCCGATCTCCGGCGAGCACTCGCCGAGCCTCGCGGACAAGAGCCGCCGTATCCCCGCCTTTCTCCTGGTGCGTGCCATCGGCGGTGAACCGCCGGCGCCAGGGCGGCTCCTCGTGCCAGATGGGGAAGGTGGCGGCGAACTCGCCCAGCTGGCGGCCGAGCCCGGCGCGAGCAAGCGCTTCACCGGAGCTGTCGACGGCTTTGCTGAACCCACCGACATCGTCGAGGACCCGTTCGAGAATCGGACGGGCGATTTGGCGGAGCTCCGACTGGCGGGCATCGATGACGATGAGACCTTCATTTCCCAAGAGAGCGTAGAGAAGGGAAGCGAAGCCTTCCCCCCAATCGTTTCCCCGCTCCCAAACTCTACCGCCGAGCTCGAGCGCCCGCCCTCCACCCATTCCCGCCATCTTCAGCTCCTCGAGCGCCTGTCTTCCCGCCTCGACCGGCAGATGGCCGACCATACGCTCGGGATGGCGCAACGTGCGATCGAGAGTCACGGTGTGCAGAGCGAGGTTCGTATGCGCGACGGTGGCGGTTGCGATCTCGTCGAAATCGGCGTCATCCGAGGCGACCCAGAAGATCGGGACGACCGGATCGCCGAGAGCCTCGGTCAATCGCCGGGCGAGAACGACGGCGGTGGCCGCCTTGTAAAGGGTGAAGGCGGGTCCACCAAGAAGACCCGGTTGCTGTCCGGTGAAAACCGCGGGGGCTCCCCGGTGCAAGAGATCGATCGCGCGATGTGCGGGCGGCGGCGCGCCGACCCGGGTAGCGATCGCTTTGACTGCCGTCCACAGCCCCTCGCGACCCTCGACCTCGAGCTCTGCGCGGCGGTCTTTGACCGCCGACTCGAGCCGGCGGAGCGGTGGAAGATAGGGATCGAGCGACGAATCTCCACTCGACAAGGCGATGAAGGCCGGCGCATAGCCGAGATCCGAGAGTGCCACCGACGGTTGCTCTCGATCGGCTCGATCGGCGTCGCTCCGCCGGCTCACCCCTCCGCTCACCCCCGCCGCTCGATTCATCGACGGCTCATCGACGGCGCTCGGCGAGCAGAATGAGTCGAGGGGACTCGCCGCCCATGAACGGTCGTCCCTCATAATCCCCCGCTCGCACCCTCATGCGAAATCCCGCCCGCTCGACTCGATCTTCGAGCTCCTGGGGTTTCCAGAACGCCACCGACTCCCGATATTGCTTGACCGGTGCGCCGCTCGGATGGTGAAAAACCATGACCTCCTTGATCAGGCGCCGGCCCCCTGCCTCGAGCCGGCGCTCCTCTTCGACTCGATAGCCGCCAAAGACCCGAGAGGACTGAGAGACCAGATTGCGCGACACCACCTCGGCATTGAGATAGTCGACCACCAAGGATCCCCCCGGCTCGATCACCCGCGCCGCCTCTGCGAGCACCGCCTGATTCTCCTCATCGTCCTCGAAGTAACCGAGGCTCGTGAACATGGAGACGCCGCCCGCGAAGCTCTGGTTGCGAAAGGGAAGCGCCCGCAGATCGCCGCGAACCAGCTCCTCCCCCGCTCCTCGCGCTTTCGCCGCGAGGTCGAGGAGCGGCTTCGAGCGATCGATACCGACGACTCGCGCCCCTCTCCGCGCCAGAGCGCGCATGTGGCGTCCGGCACCGCAAGCAAGATCCACCCAGGTTTTCCCTGACATCACCGGGAGCGAGGTGGCGCGCAGATTCTTCTCGAGCCAGGCGATCACCTGCTCGGCCTCGGCTTCGTCGCGCCGGGCATAGATCTCGGAGTAGAGAGCGTCGAAGGCGAGCTCGGTCCAATCGCCACCCTTCATCGTGATCGCGCCACCCAGCGACCCTGGCGCTGGCGCGCGAGCCCGAGCCGGATGGTCGTAGCATGGATGGCGACCGTCTCGCGGACATCGAAGGCATAGCCGCCGGCCGGCAGTGTCACCACCGGAACTCCGGCGCTCGAGGCGGCCTCGAGCACGCGCTCGTCGCGCTGTCGCAGATCCTCGAGGGTGAGTCCAAGGCCACCGAGCTGGTCATGCTCATAAGGGTCGGCGCCCGCGACATACATCAAGAGCTCGGGGCGGCTCTGAAAAACGGCCTCCATCGCCCGGTCGAGGGCCGCCAGGTATTCGCCGCCGCCCGTCCCGTCCTCGAGCCCGAGATCGAGGTCGCTCGGCGGCTTGATCGCTGGATAGTTGTGCTCTTGATGAATGGAGCAGGTGAAGACCCGCGAATCGCGGGCGAAGATGGCGGCGGTCCCGTTCCCATGATGGACATCGAGATCGATCACCGCCGCTCGCGCGATCCGCCCCTCGGCGAGAACCGCGGCCAGACCGATGGCGATGTCGTTCAAGACGCAAAAGCCCTCGCCGTGGTCGGGGAAGGCGTGGTGGAAGCCGCCGGCCAGGTTGGCGGCGAAGCCCTGCTCGAGAGCGATCCGGCAGGCGAGAATGGTCCCTCCCGCGCACAAGAGGGAGGCGGTGACGAGCTCCGGCGAGTAGGGAAGCTCGAGGGTCATGATCTCATCGATGCTCAGGGTGCCGGTCTCGAGCTTCCGCAGGTAGTCCGGGGTATGGACTCGCAGCACATCGGCGTCGCTCGCCGGCTGCGGAGAGACGAAGTCCTTGTCGGACACTTCACCCGACTCGAGCAAGAAACGGCGGGTGAGCGTGAACTTCTCCATCGGGAAGACATGCGCCCCGATGTCGGCGCGGTAGCCGTCGGCATAGATAAGACAGCCGGTTTCAGCCTCGGCTCCAGAGCTCATCGATCGGTCCTTTCCGCGGCTCAAACACGGGGAGGGCCCCCCGCGGCGGCACCGACTGCACCCATCACCTGCTCCGCGATCTGGACGGCGTTGAGAGCCGCCCCCTTGCGCACATTGTCCGCCACCACCCACAAGATGAGTCCATGCGCCCGAGAGGGATCGCGGCGCACCCGCCCGACGTAGACGAGGTCGGTCCCCGCGGCTTGACGCGCCAGCGGATAGACAGCCCGCCCAGGATCGTCGCGCACCACGACCCCGGGCTGTGCGGCTATGCAGGCGCGGGCCGCCTCTGGATCGAGAGGAAGATCGGTCTCCACCCACACCGCTTCCGAGTGCCCGACTCTCACCGGAACCCTGACCGCGGTCGCGGTCACCGGGAGATCGGGAAGCCCGAGGATCTTGCGCGTCTCCTCGATGATCTTGCGCTCCTCGCTCGTTTGCCCATCGGGACCGAACGTCCCGACGTGGGGCAGGACCTCGAATGCGAGCGGATGGGCGAAGACCCCATGCCGCGGCGGCTCGCCGTTCATCTGCCGCCGGGTCTCGGTCTCGAGCTCGAGGAGCCCGCTCTGCCCCGCCCCCGCCGCCGACTGATAGGTGGCGACGGTGACCCGGGCGAGGCGCGCGGCGTCATGAATCGGCTTGAGCACCATGACGAGCTGAATTGTGGAGCAGTTGGGAACGGCGACGATTCGCCCGCGGCCGCCTCCGGCAAGCGCTGCGAGCGATTCCGGATTCACTTCGGGGACGGCGAGAGGGACATCGCGCTCCATCCGGAAGGCGCTCGAGTTGTCGACAACCAGGCTCCCGGCGGCGGCGAAGCGTGGAGCGTGTGCTCGCGCCACCTCGGCCCCGGCCGAGAAGAGGGCCAGATCGAACCCGGAGGGGTCGGCGTCATCGAGGGCCTCGACCGTCCACGAACGAGCGCAGGCGTGGACCACCCGGCCGGCGGAACGCGACGACGCGAAGAGCCCGAGCCGCGCCACTGGAAACCGGCGCTCGGCGAGCACGGAGAGGAAGGTGCGCCCCACCAAGCCAGTGGCCCCGACGATCGCGACGGTGTGTCCGGAACTCATCTCAAGCCTCCGAAACGGGCGCCGATTGCGCCTCCCCGTCGAGCTCGAGCAGGAAGAGACCCAGATCCGGATCGCGACTCCGCTCGATGGCCGTGGTCCAGGCGTGGATCACGATCTCGACGGTGGCCGATACCACGCCGCGAAACAAATGCCCGCCGATCGCACGGAGGTTCTCGTCGCCGAGGACGACATGGGCATGAATGAAGGGCTCCCCTTCCTTCCGGCAAGCGTTGCCGGCGAGCGACAAGAGCTCCCACTCCCCGTTCATCACTTGGCGAGTGTACGTCCGCTCGTGACGGCGAAAGAATCCGAGCTCCACTTCCCCGAGCGCCCCGATGCCGGAGAGAGCGCCGCTCGCCACCGAATGCCGGCCAAGAAAGAGAAGCAGCGATTCGACGACTTCTTCGCCGGGAAACAGGCGGAGCAGGTAACCGCCCTCGGTTCTTCGCCATTTCATTTCCGGTTCCTCGCCGTTTCCTCGCCGGTTTGTCGAGCCAATTCCCGGCTTCGCGGGGGCCACCGGGAGCACATCGGGAGCTACGGTGTCAGGGACCCCCGGGCAGTGTCAAGGCCCGTGCGGCCGGGAGGCAGGATTGACATCGCGGCAGAGCCGCTGCCACTATGACCGCAGGTGCGAGCAGTGAACTATCCCCATTTTGTATCGTAGATCTCGATGCGTATCTCGAGCCGTTCCTTCCCGGCGCGCCTCGCCGCCTTTGGCGCCGCTCTTGCGATCGGGTCCGCCGATCGCGCCTTCGCCGATCGAAAAGCGTTCGTCGCCGAGCTCGACGGCGTCATCAATCCGGTCGCGGCCGAATTCATCAGCCAGTCGATCGATCGCGCCGAGAGAGAAGGAGCCTCCTGCCTCATTCTCGAGCTGGATACTCCGGGAGGGCTCTTCAAGTCGACTCACGTCATCTGCAAGGCGATCCTCGCCTCCAAGGTGCCCTTCGTCACCTATGTGGCACCGGCGGGATCGCAAGCCACCTCGGCCGGGGTTTTCGTCACCTATGCCTCGCATGTCGCGGCCATGCATCCGGCGAGCACCATCGGCGCCGCCCACCCGGTCAATCTCGGGGGCGGAGGGCAGATCGATTCGACGATGATGGCCAAGACGGAGAACGACGCCGTCGCTTTCATCCGCTCGCTCGCCGCACGCAACGGTAGGAACGCCGATTGGGCCGAGCAGGCGGTGAGGAAGAGCAAATCCCTCACCGCACCCGAGGCCCTCAAGCTGAAGGTCGCCGATCTGGTGGTCGATGACGTGCCGGCGCTCATCGCCGCGCTCGATGGCCGCAAGGTGCGTCTCGAGACCGGAGAGGCCGAGATTCACTCCGCCGGCTCGGAAGTGGTGACTTTGCGCATGAACTGGCGCTTCCGGATTCTCGATCGGGTCTCCGACCCCAACGTCGCCTATGTGCTCCTCACTCTCGGCATGCTCGGACTCCTCTTCGAACTCTACAACCCGGGATCGTTGTTGCCGGGCGTCGTGGGGAGCTTGTTTCTCATCCTGGCGTTCTACGGGCTGCATACTCTGCCGATCAACTATGCCGGACTGCTCCTCATCATTCTCGCCATCATTCTCTTCATCCTCGAGGTCAAGATCACGAGCTACGGCATGTTGACAGTCGGTGGGATCGCCTCCATGCTGCTTGGGTCGCTCATGCTCATCAACATCGATCCCTCGATCGAAGCGGATTACCTGCGCATCCGCCTCGAGGTCATCATCCCGGCGGTTACGGTTACTGCCCTCTTCTTCGGGTTTGCCATCGCCAAGGGAATCATGGCCCAGCGCCGGCAGCCGGCCACCGGCATGGCGGGACTGGTCGGCGAGTGGGGCGTGGCGCGCACCGCGATCGCCCCGAACGGCGAGGGGAGAGTGCTGGTCCATGGTGAGCTGTGGACGGCGGTGAGCACCGAGACGATCCAGCCCGGCGAGCGGGTGCGAGTCCTCAGCGGTGAGGGGCTCAGGTTGCGTGTCGGGCGTGATTGAGGTGCGAGCCATCCTCCAAAGCCCGGGAAGGAGATAGCGATGTTGTTGCCACCGACGGCCATCTTGTTGATTGCGCTGATCCTGATTCTTTCGAGCGCAATCAAGATTCTCAAGGAATACGAGCGGGCGGTCATCTTCCGGCTGGGACGCGCCATCGGCGTCAAGGGACCGGGGATCATCCTTCTCATTCCAGTGGTCGACCGCATGATCAAGGTTGATCTTCGCACCGTGACCATGGATGTGCCGCCACAAGACGTCATCACTCGCGACAATGTGTCGCTGAAAGTGAATGCGGTCCTCTATTTCAGGGTCATCGACCCCCGCCAGGCCATCATCGACGTCGAGAAGTACCTCTATGCCACGTCGCAACTGGCTCAGACTACATTGCGAACCGTCCTTGGCGAGATCGAGCTCGATGACCTGCTCGCCGAGCGGGAGAAGATCAACCTCAAGCTCCAGACCATCCTCGACGAACACACCGAGCCCTGGGGCGTCAAAGTGTCGAGCGTCCAGGTCAAACACGTCGATCTGCCGCAGGAGATGCAACGGGCGATGGCCAAGCAGGCCGAGGCCGAGCGCGAGCGGCGGGCCCGGGTCATCAACGCCGAGGGTGAATTCCAGGCGTCGCAGCGGTTGAGCGAGGCGGCGGCGATCATCGCCCGCAATCCGATCGCCCTCCAGCTTCGCTTCCTCCAGACGCTCGCCGAAGTGGCGACCGAGAACAACTCGACCACTCTTTTCCCGATCCCGATCGATCTGTTCCGCCCCTACATCGAAGCGGCGCAAGCCGCAAGCGCCGGCCGCGGGGGAGCCAAAGGGGCATGACCTCCGGCGCCAGGCGCGCCGCCCTCATCGCCGCCGTTCTTTTCGGCCTCCCTGCAACCCTGCTGCCCGTCACTGCCGACGCCGCCAAGGGCCGTCTCGTTTACATCGCTCTCGACGGTCTGGGAGCCGCCGAGGTCGAGAGCTGGATGGCCAGCGGCGCATTGCCTCATCTCGTCGACTTGCGGGCTAACGGAGGCTATGCCCGCCTCCTCCCCCAACCTCCGACCTCGGACGAAGCGCTTTGGGGAACCTTTGCCATCGGCGCGGGGCCCGGATATCACGGACTCATCGATTTCACCGTCCCCGACTTCACCACCCACGAGCCACTCCGCGCCGACGCCGAGATCTCGCCTCCCACCTTCTGGCTCAAGATGCTGCGCAAGGACGGGCCGCGAGTGATCCGCCGGCGCCAGGGGATGCCGTTCTGGAAGCGGCTCGATGCAGGCGGGATTCCGGTCGAGCTCCTCTTCCTGCCCCTTACCTTCCCTCCCGACACACTCGAAGTCGGACGAATGATCTCGGGCTCCGTTCCGGATTTACGTCTCACCCGTTCCACGTTCAGCGTTCTCACGGCGCGCGAGCTCGCGAGCGATCGGCTGCCCATGCCGGGCGGCCACATCCTCCAGCTTCAGAATCGAGGAGAGGACTGGGTGGGCCGCATCGAGGGTCCTCCCGACCCGCGATCGGACCCTCCTCGCCGCCTTGGCTCTGAAGTCGCCATCCGACCGGATCAGGAGAATGCGAGCGCTCAAATCCGGATCGGCGGGATTCGACGTCCGTTGCGGCGGGGCGAATGGGGGGGATTCA
This sequence comes from Candidatus Eiseniibacteriota bacterium, assembly GCA_044867365.1. Taxonomy (GTDB): domain Bacteria; phylum Eisenbacteria; class RBG-16-71-46; order CAVPCR01; family CAVPCR01; genus JBIOUT01. The sequence goes on from JBIOUT010000247.1 coordinate 8,565, forward strand.
TGCCCATCACCTTCGAGTTCTCGCCGTTCTACAAGGTGAATGGATGGGTGCGCCCCTATTATCTGGCGACGAATCCTCTGTCGGTCTATTTCTCACCCGTCAATGTCGACCCCGAAGTTCCTTATCTTCCTGTGGCTTATCCCCAGGACTTCGCGCAGATTCTTAGCGAGGGAGTGGGCCCGTTTGAGACCGTGGGATGGGTGGAGGATACGTTCGCGCTCAATGCGGGAGTGCTGAGACCCAAGTCTTTTCTCGAATGCGCCCATCGATCCCTGCTTACGCGCATCACGTTGGTCGAGCGCGAGCTCGAACGCTCCGATTGGCACTTCCTCGCTGCCGCCTTCCTCGCCCCGGATCGAGTGGCCCATGTCTTCCCTCGGGATGGGGCCAAGGGCAAGGAGCAGTCCGGGGAGGAGCTGGAGGGTATCGCGCGCCGCCTGGATGAGTTCGTGGGCACGGTGCGGCACCGGCTGGGTCCGGATGACCGGCTGGTCGTCTTCTCGACTCACGGCATGGCGAGCTTCCAGCGCGGATTCAATCTCAATACCTGGCTCGCGAAGGAGGGATACCTCGTCGCCGAGGGTCGATCCGGGGAGGATTCGGCTTCGGAGCCCGGCGCCGGTCCGGGATTCAATCGCGTCGACTGGAGCCGGACGCGAGCTTACGGACTGGGGAACAGCGCCATCTATTTCAATCGAGTGGGGCGCGAGACCGGGGGCACGGTCTCCGAGGAGGAGGTGGGCCGGCTCGCCGAGGAGATCTCGGCCAAGCTTCTGGCGGTCGAGGACAAAGAGACCAAGACCAAGACCAAGACCAAGCCGATCCTCAAGATGTTGCGGGGCGACGCGGTTTTCGACGGCCCGCTCGCCGCCCGCGCGCCGGATCTCTTGGTCGTCTATCGCGACGGCTACTCGACGTCGTTCGGCTCGCTCCTCGGCGGCCAGGCTCCCGACCTCTTCACCGCCAATACTACACGCTGGATCGGAGAGCATGCGGCCGCCGATCCCGAGCGGATCGCCGGCTTCATAGTCTCCGATCGGCCGCTTGCGGTCACCGATCCCACGCTGGCCGATTTCGCCGCCACCGCCCTCGCCTATTTCGGCGTCGATAAACCTCCGACAATGTCTGGCCGCCCGCTATTCGCTACGCAATGATCGGATCCGATCAACGCACGACGGACAACTTGACCGCTTGGGAGAGCGTCGGTCCACCCAATCGCGCGAAATACACTCCACGGGGCACTGAGGCGTCGGGAATCCAGAACACTCGTCGATTCGCTGGAATGAGGACTTGGATGAGGCGCCCTTGAAGATCGAAGATTTCGACGGGCGCAATGATGGCATCGTCACCGAAAGAGAACTCGGCTGAAGTCAAGATTGGGTTGGGTTGCACCCTCAGCACGCCTTGTGTCGCCGGTGCGCCCTGCCCTACCGCGTTAAGCTCGCAGATGCCCAATGCACCGATGAGCCCGCAGCCAGGTGGTGCGTTTTCCGGAAGGCACGGGGAGCCGGGTCGGAGATGGTAGTCGCCGGTTCCCGGATCGCAGAAGAGCGGATCTCCTCGAAAGTTTCCATTCGTCCCCGTCGGATCGGAACACCCTACGTAAATGCTCTCCCACGCGTCATTGCATGCAAATAGCGGCGACGACCCCTGCTCACACACGACGGCGTTAGCGCTGTAGAAGAGATTGCTTTCGAAATAGGGCGAGGCTTCGTTCCTTAGGTTAATGCTCGAGAGAATGAAGGTGTTCCCCCGGAATACCGGCGTCCCACCGCTCAGATCCGCGCCCATGTAGTCGAGGAAGAGATTCCGCTCAATATGGACACTTCTCCCCGCGGCTAGGATGACGCCATAGCCCTGCAGCTCCCAGAAAATACAGTTCTGGATCGTCAGGTCGGGCCACCCTTCCGCGATGATTCCCGGTGTACCTCCCGTGTAATCTCTATTTCGTGTAAGGGTAAGTCCATCCACGACCACCCTGCCCGCATTGGGAGCCACGTGAAAGAGGGGGCCACCGCACATGTCAACACAAATTCGAACCTCGTTCCGGGTTGCGCCACCGACTCCTATGACCGTCAGCGGATGCTCGATTTGCGCTCTCATCTCTAAGGTGTAAACGCCCGGATGAACAAGGATGGTATCGTTTGGAGCGCTCATGTAAACCGCGTTTGCGATCCCCTGCGGCGGATAGACGTTCAGCACCGCCGCCTGTACAGGACGGGTTTCCCACAGGCCGAGAAGGAGAAGCGTTATGACGGAAGGCGCCAAGACGGACCGCTGATAGAAGGTGCCCCCTCGAAAGAGATACAAGCCTTTGACCTCCCTGCAACTGCGACACCAAATAGGGGCGTCGCTTGCTAGAGAAGAGCCTAGCTCGAGGCTACGCCGCTTCTCGCCTGTGGCGCAAGCGACGACATGGGGCCAGGTCAAGCTCGCCGCTTGTCGGTGATGGCCTGCTCCTGCGGAGACATGGCGTCATCTCCGTGCTAGTCTTCGGCCGCGATTCGCGCGAGGCACGATCACCCAGGGATCTGCGCCATGTCCTTCTCCCAGCTTCTTCGCCGGTGGCCGGTCGTGCGCCAGCTCCTCGACGGCGGCGATGGCACCGGCCCCGAAGCGGCCTCCGCCGCAACTCAAGCGCTTCGCGCGCGCATCCTCTCCCCCACTGTAAAGGTCGCACGCTCGATCTGTCCCTATTGCGGCGTCGGCTGCGGCCAACTCGTCTACACGGATAACGGCAAGATCACCGCCATTGAGGGCGATCCCGAATCCCCGATCTCGGGCGGCTGTTTATGTCCGAAAGGCGCGGCTTCGCACCAGCTCCTCACTCATCCCGCCCGACTCACTCGCGTCCTCTATCGCGCGCCACGCGCGACCAAATGGCAGGAGCTTCCACTCGAGCGCGCCATGGACATGGTGGCCGAGCGCGTGTGGGAGTCCCGGGCGCGGACCTTCATCTCAAAAGACGAATCGGGACGACATATCGGCCACACGACCGCCGTCGCCCATCTCGGCGGCGCCACGCTCGACAACGAAGAGAACTATCTGATCAAGAAGCTCTTCTCGGCCGGGCTCGGGATGGTGTGCATCTCGAACCAGGCCCGGGTCTGACACAGCTCGACGGTGCCCGGTCTGGGCGCCTCCTTCGGGCGGGGCGGGGCGACGATGGCCCAGCAGGACCTCCTCCACTCCGACCTGATCCTCATCCAGGGCTCGTCGATGGCCGAGGCGCACCCGGTGGGGTTTCGATTCGTGGTGCAGGCGCGCGAGCGCGGAGCGACCGTCATCCATGTCGACCCGCGTTTTTCCCGCACCTCGGCGATGTGCGATATCTGGGCCCCGATCCGCGCCGGCAGCGACCTTGTCTTCCTCGGCGGGCTCATCCGTCACGTGCTCGAGTCCGGGCGCTTCTTCCGCGACTACGTCGTGCATTACACCAATGCGCCGATGCTCCTCCGCGAAGACTTCCGTGACACCGAAGACCTCGACGGCCTCTTTTCCGGCTGGGATCCCACCTCCCGCCGGTACGACACCGCGAGCTGGCAGTACTCCGGCGATCGCGACCAGACGCTCGAGCATCCCCGGTGCGTCTTCCAGGTGCTGCGCCGGCACTTCGCTCGCTACACCCCGGAGCTTGTCGAGCGAAGCTGCGGGATGTCGAAGGATCTTTTCCTGCGCATCGCCGAGGCCTTTTGCGCCAACTCGGGACCCGAGCGCACGAGCGCCATCTGCTATGCCGTCGGCTGGACCCAGCACACCAAAGGCGTGCAGGTCATCCGCGCCGCAGCGATCCTCCAGCTCCTCCTCGGCAACGTCGGCCGTCCAGGCGGCGGCATCCTCGCCCTCCGCGGCCACGCTTCGATCCAGGGCTCGACCGACATCCCGACGCTTTACAACATCCTCCCCGGTTACATGCCGATGCCCGCCCCCGAGGACCTAACGCTCGCCGACTATCTCAAGCGTCACACCTGGGCCGCAGGCGGCTTCGGCCATCTTCCGGCCTTCATCGTGAGCTACCTCAAGGCGACCTACGGCGAAGCCGCGGCCGCCGCCAACGATTTCGGCTTCGGCTGGCTGCCGCGCATCACCCGCGATCACTCGCACTTCTCCTTCTTCAGCGAGATGGCGGATGGCAAGGTCGAAGGGCTCTTCGTCGTCGGACAGAATCCGGCAGTCTCCGGACAGCACGCACGGCTCGAGCGCAAGGCGCTCGCCCGTCTCAAATGGCTCGTTGTCCGCGACATGGTCGAGATCGAGACCGCCACCTTCTGGCGTGATTCTCCGGAGGTCGAGACGGGCGAGCTCGATCCGCACACCATCGACACCGAGGTGTTCTTGTTTCCGGCGGCGGGACATGCCGAAAAGGCGGGGACCTTCACCAACACTCAGCGCCTCCTCCAATGGCGGGAAAAGGCGGTCGATCCACCGGGGGATGCGCGAAGCGAAGTCTGGTTCTTCGTTCATCTGGGACGGCGACTCAAGGCGATGGCGGAAGGAGGCGCCGACCCGCGCGACGCGGCGCTTCGCGCCCTCACCTGGGAGTGGCCGCTCGAGCCGGGAGAGCTCGCCGAGCCCGATCCCGCCCACGTGCTCAAGGAGATCAACGGCCACGACCTCGAGAGCGGCGAGCTCCTTCCCGGTTTCGCCGCGCTCCGCGATGACGGCTCGACGAGCTCGGGCTGCTGGATCTATTCCGGCGTCTTTCCCGAGGAAGGGCGGAACCTCGCCGCGGGACGTGAGGCACGCGGGCCGTACGGTCATGGTTGGGGATTCGCATGGCCCGCCGACCGGCGGATTCTCTACAACCGAGCTTCCGCTCGCCCCGACGGGAGCCCGTGGAGCGAGCGCAAGCGGTTGATGTGGTGGGACGACGACCAGAAGCGCTGGACCGGGCTCGACAACTTCGATGGAGTGGCGGCCAAGCCGCCGGATTACGTGCCGCCCGCGGGGGCGCGCGGGCTCGATGCCTTGCGCGGCGACCTCCCCTTCATCATGCGCCCGGACGGCCTGGGATGGATCTTCGCACCCTCGGGACTTCTCGACGGACCGCTGCCTGCACACTACGAGCCGATCGAGTCGGTAATCGAGAACCCGCTCTACTCCCGCGCCGCCACCAACCCGGTGGCCAAACGTTTCGAGCGCCCCGACAATCCGCTCGCCGCTCCCGGCGATCCGCGTTTTCCCTACATCCTGACCACCTATCGCCTCACCGAGCACCACACGGCGGGCGGGATGTCGCGCTTTCTGCCGTGGCTCGCCGAGCTCCAGCCCACCTTCTTCTGCGAGCTGTCACCCGAGCTCGGAGCGGAGCTCGAGATCGGGCATGGCGATTGGGTGACCATCGTCACCCTGCGCGGCGTGGTCGAGGCACGGGCGCTCATCACCCGCAGGGTTCGGCCTCTCGTGATCGACGGAAGAACGGTGCACCAGGTGGCGATGCCGTTTCACTGGGGGAGCGCCGGGATCGTGACCGGCGATGTGGCCAACGATCTGATTCCGCTCCTCGGCGAGCCCAACGTCACCATCCACGAATCGAAGGCACTCGTTTGCACGATATGGCCGGGCCGCCGACCGGAGGGCCCAGCTCTCCGCCAGCTTCTCGAGCGGCTCGCGCGTGGTGAGTCGAGATGAGCAGTGGGCCGGTCACCACCGGTTTCTTCACCGACACCACCCTCTGCATCGGCTGCAAGGCGTGCGAGGTGGCCTGCAAGGAGTGGAAC
>JBIOUT010000248.1:0-2038 GCA_044867365.1 Candidatus Eiseniibacteriota bacterium
AAGGCTGAGGCGGCGATCGAGGCGCGAGAGTCACCCCCGCGTGTCATCTCTGCACACCCTGATCAAGCTCGGACCGGGCCCGCCGAGCTCGAAGAGGAGGCTTTTCGAAATGAACGATCTCCGCTCCATGGGGCGCACCCTCTGGAAGGGCGCCGTTTTCTTGACCGTGTGCGCGGCCGCCTTGGGCGGGCTCGCGGGTTGCGACGACAACACGCTTAACACGGTGAGCGAGGACAAGCTCTCGCCGCCGCTCGGACTTCGAAGCATCACCGGCGACGGGCAGGTCACCCTCATCTGGTTCACGAGCAACTTCGAGGATAGTTTCCAGGGTTACATCGTCTTCCAGGCGACCGGCGACCAGTCATCGGGCACCTCCACCGATCTGCCCGCGGGATTCACCGAGGTCGATCGCATGGAGCTCAACTCCTCGGGCTCGCCGCGGAACGTGACGATCAGCGGTCTGACCAACAGCACGACCTATAGCTTTGCCGTCTGCGCCTTCCGTGACGGAGGGAACGAGATCAGCCGCACGAGCAACATCGTCGCCGATACCCCCCGTCCGGACATCAACTCGGTCACTCTCACGTCGGCTTCGACCAATGACGTTATCGGCGATGACTCGAGCGCGGGGTTCGACTTCGACGGCTTCGAGGTCGAACCGGTGCCGCCGACCGGTTATGTCAATGGCTTGGGCACCGACATCATCCACGAGGCCTTCGATCCGAGCGGCACCGCGAACATCCGCTCCTGGGTGGCCGGGATGAACGGAGCCGGAGTCCAGGACCTCGGCTTCATGGCCGACCTCGACGGCTCCGATGTGGCGCCTTCGGATGGCTACGCGGGGCAGGGAGAGTCGGTGCTCCTCACCGTCGGGCACGTCTATGCGGTGCGGACCGCCACCCCCGCCACTCGCTACGGGAAGTTCATCATCACGCAGATCACCGGCAGCCCGACCTTCACCGTCACCTTCAATGCCGCCTTCCAGACCAAGGACGGCGATCGCAACTATTCACCGCTCGGCATCAACCCCTGATCCAGCAAGACCATCGGTCATCTCCAAGCGGCGGCCTCGGGGCCGCCGCTCTCGTTTGGGTCGACGCTATTCGCCGATGATCTTGATCAGCACCCGCTTCCGCCGCCGGCCGTCGAACTCGCCGTAGAAGATCTGCTCCCAGGGGCCGAAGTCGAGCTTGCCGCCGGTAATCGCCACCACCACCTCCCGGCCCATCACCTGGCGCTTGAGATGCGCGTCGGCGTTGTCCTCGCCGGTCCGGTGATGCTGGTAGCGCTCGAGCCCCGGCTCGTAAGGGGCCAGAGTCTCGAGCCAGCGCTCGAAATCCCCGAGGAGACCGGCCTCGTCGTCATTGATATAGACGCTCGAGGTGATGTGCATGCTGTTGACGAGACAAAGGCCCTCTCGAATCCCGCTCTCGCGCACGACGCTTTCCACCTGCGGAGTGATATTGACGAACTCTCGCCGCTTGCGCGTTTCGAGCCAGAGCTCCTTGCGAAAGGTCTTCATCCCTTGCTCTGAAAGAATGGGTCCTCGAGATAAGTATCCGTAAGCAACCGCCGGCCCCCGAAGCGAGGGACGAGACGGCGGGCCAGAGCCCGAGTGATGAGTGACGCTCGCTTCATGTTGCCGACCTCGGCGAGCGGCCGATCGAGGAGGCCGAGACGCTGGAGCCTGAGCTCGGTCACCTCGGTCGTGCGCTCGAGGAACTCGGGAAGTTGTTTGAGCACTGGATGATCGCGGTCGCCGACCCTGGCCACCACCCGGGTGGCGAACATGCGCATGGCGAGGAGGCTCACCAGATTGAGCCCGAGAAGACGGCGGGCGAGCGCGGGACGTCCCGCCACCGCGCGCCGCGTTCGCTCCTCACCGAAGCTCACATGCCGCTCCTCTTGCACGACCGCCGCCTCGAGAATGCGCCGGATGCGGGTATCGGCGACGAGATCAATCAAGGCATAGAGGACCATGAGAACGAATCCCTCGCCCTGCGCCATCTCGAGCGCCACGTGCTCCTCGAAACCACCG
>JBIOUT010000249.1:0-2952 GCA_044867365.1 Candidatus Eiseniibacteriota bacterium
CAACCCCTTCATCGCCGCCGGCTGCCGGATCATCGCTCCAGTCGTCATCAAGGGGCAGCTCAAGCTGGTGGTGACGGTGGGGAATCGGGTGAACGGTCAGCCTTACGAAGCCGCCGAGCTCGAGCTCCTCGACAGCCTCAGCCGAACCGCAGCCGTGGCGCTCGAGAATGCCAACCTGTTCAGAGAACTGCAGGATACCTGTCTCGGGATCATTCGTGCCCTGCTCTCGACCCTCGAGGCGAAGGACAGCTACACCCGCGGCCATACCGAGCGGGTGGCGATGTACTCGGTGAGCATCGCCGAAGAGCTGGGCATCAAGGGGGAAGACCTCGAGACCATCCGCATCGGCGCCACCCTCCATGACATTGGCAAGGTGGCGGTCATGGACAAGGTGCTCAAGAAGCCGGCGGCGCTCGATGTCGAGGAGCGAGAGCACATCATGAGCCATCCCGCTCGCGGGGCGGCGATCCTCGAGGGCATCCGGGTTCTCGAGCCGGCCATCGACCTCGTCCGCCATCATCACGAGGCCATCGATGGGAGCGGCTATCCGGACGGCCTCTCCGGCGACGAGATCACCATCGGAGCCCGGATCGTCGCCGTCGCCGACGCCTTCGACGCCGTCACCTCCGGGCGGGTCTACATGAAGGCAATGACCGTCGAGGAAGCCATCGAATCCCTGCGGGCGCGCCAGAACAAGCAGTACGACCCCAAGGTCATCGACGCCCTCGATCGAGTGATCCGGAGGGGCGTCGTCCGAGTCGGTCTCTAGCCGATGGCGGCCGGCGGGGCCGGACCGACACCCACGGCGTGTCGGCCAGGAAGCGCCACCGCTTCTTGCGCCAGGGTCCTGCGTACTCGACCCCGATCCGCGGGGTGACCACGATTCTCCGCGGCGGCGGGGCTTCCTCGAGAAACAATCGGTCACCGAGCAGGCTCTCGCCGTTGATGTCTCGATCGATGGCGAGCGCCTGACAAAGCTTGCCCGGTCCGCTCATCAGCGAGCGAAGAATCGGCCCCGGCCGCTCCAGATGGCCGGCAAGCGGCTGGCTGTCCATTTCTCGCGCCCACCGTTCGCCGAGTCCGCGTCGCGCCGCCAGAATGTCGAGACCTTCTCCCGGAGCGAGAGCGCGGATGAGGACCGCGGCGGGTTGGCCGGTTCTTTCGGTCACGATATTGAGGCAGTGGTGCATTCCATAGACGAAGTAGACGTAGGCGTGCCCGGCCGGCCCATACATGACCGCGTTGCGGGCGGTGCGCCCGGCCGAGGCATGGCAGGCAAGATCGTGCTCGCCGACATAGGCTTCGGTTTCGACGATGAACCCCGATGTGCGCCGGCCGTCGATCATGCGGACAAGCCGCTTACCCAGGAGAGCACGTGCCAGCTCCAGGGTCGGAATCGAGAAGAAGCGGCGACCAAGGCGCCGATGGGAGAGCGACGTCATCTTCCGTCTTCACTCTTGACCACGCTGTGGGCACCGATGAGAGCAACGCGCGACGGGTTTCGATCCTCGCACGAGTCGGTAGGGCCGTAGACCATTGCCCAATGGTAGAGATCGGAGATTGACACAAGCGCAGTCGCTCGAGGCATGGGAGATGCTTTGTGCCGTTGGCCGGCGGAGCGCAGGAAACCGGGACTCCCCAGGTCGCCCGGAGCGCCGGACTCCTGCGCCTCCCGCCGGCCCGATGCGAGCCGCTCGGCGTGAGTCGAGGTCGATCGCCGGCTTTCCACCGCTCTTCCGCCTCCAGACCCCCCGCCCAGGCCCCGCCGGTTTGACAGCTCTTCGAACCCCATGCTAGATTCCCGCCCGCTTGTGCCGCCTTTCACAAGCCCCAGCACGCACCGTAAACCCAAGTGACAGATATCGATTGAGGAGATGGTGGGTCGGTCCGTGCGCGCCGGCAGGCTGTTGAGCGTGCTCCCGATCCGCCGCCCTGGTTGCGCCCGGCCACCGTTCAGGGTGGGATGATACGTCCGGTAATCCAGATTCGGCGACGATGGGCGGGGCTCCCGGCGCGCGCTCGATCACTGGGCTAAGCCGTGGCGCGCCTCTCGAAGGAGCAGGTTCGGCTCGCACGACAGGTCGGATTGCTCACGGCGATCCCCTTCGTGCTGTTAGCGGGGCCGGCGTTGGGATACCTGGCGGGGTCGTGGATCGATCGCCGGTTCGGCACCTCGCCGATCTTCCTCATTGTCTTGTTGATTCTCGGGTTCGTCGCCGCCGGGCGGGAAACCTACCGACTCATTCAACGCGCGAGCCGGGAAGACCCCGAAGACGGAGGAGGCTCCGAGAGCGGAGCAGACTCCGCGAAGGACTCGGAGGGCAGCGGAGGCAGCATCCGGGGTGGGACTCGACTATCTGACAAGGATCGCTCGCGCGAGCGTCGCGGTCGGTCTCCTCATCGCCCTGGTCTTCGCCGCCACCGGCATGCGTCGATGGGGAATGGGAGTGATCGGTGGAAGTCTCTGGTGCCTGGCGAATCTCTATGGAGTACGGATGTTGATCGTGCGGTGGATTCGCCCCGGTATGACTCGCCGGCCGCCGGTCGAGTGGGGAGTCGCTCTCGCGCTACTCGTCAAGTTTCCGCTCCTCTACGGGATCGGATATCTCATCCTCCGATCGGGATGGTTTCGTATCGAAGGGCTGATGATCGGATTCGTCGTTCCGTTCGCGGCGACGTTCGTCGACGCCCTCCTTCGGTTCAACGCCCAGCGACGCGCGGCCGCGCCATGATCGCCCAGTGGAGAGGAAGCCTCATCGGGGCGCTCTTGCTGGGACTGGTCGCTTGGCAGCCGGCGGCAGGGCAGGAGCCGCATGCGCAGCAAGCCACCCCGCCCACGGCCCCGGCTCCTGAAGTCACGGCTCATGAAGGCGGCGCTCATCAAGACGCTGCCCAGGAAGGCGGCGCTCATGAAGGCGGCGCCCACGCGCCCGAGCTCCCCAACCTGGTCAC
>JBIOUT010000250.1:0-2362 GCA_044867365.1 Candidatus Eiseniibacteriota bacterium
CGCGAACGAGTAGACTGTGGGTGTTGATGACGATCCTCGGAGGTCGAGGGGGTGAGGGGCGCCCTCGGCGCCGGACCGTACCCGACGCCAGGGCATATCGATGACTTCCGATCGGCGCACCGGACGCCAGGACTTGACCCGACGGACTGCCTCGTCCGGAGAAACCGCTTTGGCCGCTCCGCGCAGGCTCGAGCGCCCATGGTTGCGCGTGCCCGGCCTGCGACGGTTCACCATCGGGGTCATGATCGCCGCGCTCCTTGCCGCCGGCGTCATTTACGAGACCCGCACCTCGCGCTTGCAAGCCTTCCTTCTCAGCTTCATCAACTCGCGGCTCAGCTACCAGGTGGTGCCGGGGGCAAGCCCTAACTTCGTCTTGCCGCACGGGCCGATTGACGAGCGACTCGGCTACTCCCGTCTCGGCGAGTTCGAACAAAGCCTCGGCGGCAAGGGATTCCGGGTCACCCGCCAGGCACGTTTCTCGCCGCTCCTCTCCGAGCTCGCGGGTCACGGCGTGCAACCGCCATACCCTGAGAAGACGGTGACTGGGCTTCGGCTCTACGACCGCTCGGGAGCGGTGCTTCTCAACGCCTCCAACTCGCGCCACCAGTTCACGTCGTTCGACGACGTGCCAGACCCGATAATTCCCGCGCTCTTGTTCATCGAGAACCGGGAGTTGTTCAACGACCGCTTCCCGTACCACAACCCCGCGGTGGAATGGGATCGACTCGCTCACGCCGCGCTCGTCTATGGCCGGCGGCGGATAGGACTGAAGGCAGGCGTCGAGGGGGGCTCGACTCTCGCCACTCAAATCGAGAAGTACCGCCACGCACCGAACGGTCTCACCCTGTCGCCGGGGGAAAAGCTGAGGCAGATGATCTCGGCCAGCCTGCGCGCCTACCAGGCGGGTCCCGACACCCGGTCGTGGCGCCGCCAGATCGTGCTCGACTATCTGAACACGGTGCCGCTCGCCGCCGTCCCCGGGCACGGCGAGGTCAACGGCCTCGGCGAGGCGATGTGGGCGTGGTTCGGCAAGGATCTGGCGACGGTGCGTCGCGACCTCGCCGCTCCTGAGGAGGGAGTGGGGCTCGCGCGACGCGCCGAAACCACGCGCCAGATCCTGGCCCTCCTCGCCGCCAACCGGGCGCCGTCGGAGTATCTGGTGCGCGGTCGCGATCGGCTCGAGCGGCGAGTCGACCTCTATCTCGACCTCATGGCCTCCGCCGGCATTCTGAGCCCGGCGGTGCGTGATGCGGCACGAGGGCTGCCCCTCAAGTTTCGCTCGCACGCGCCCGAGCTTCCGACTCCTCCCTTCGCCGAACGCAAGGCGGCGAGCGCGGTGCGGGCTCAACTCCTGGGTCTCCTCGGTGAGACGCGTTTCTATCGCCTCGATCGCCTCGATCTGGCGGTCGCCACCACGCTCGACGCCGGGGCCCAGCGAGAGGTGACCTCCGAGCTCATCCGGCTCACCGATCCGGCGGCGGTCGAGGCCAAGGGGCTGCGGCAGTTCCGGCTCCTCGAGCGCGGGGACCCGTCGCATGTCATCTACAGCTTCACCCTTTACGAATGTCTTCCCCATGCCAATGCGCTACGGGTCCAGGCGGACAATCTCGGTCAGCCTTTCGATGTCAACGAGGGGATGAAGCTCGATCTGGGCTCGACCGCCAAGCTTCGCACGCTCACTCACTACCTGATGATCATCTCCGACCTGGTCGATGCCGCTCGAACCTCGCCCTCGGCGCCGGCGCGCGATCCCTTGAGCCGCTGGGTCGCCGGCTATCTCGCCGAGCATCCTCATGCCACTCGGGCGGAAGTGCTGTCCGCGAGCCTCGATCGCAAATTCTCAGCCAACCCCCACGAGCGCTTCTACACCGGCGGCGGCCTGCACACCTTCGTCAACTTCGATCCCTCACATAACGGCCGATCGATGACCGTGCGAGAGGCGCTTCGTTATTCGGTGAACCTGGTCTTCATCCGCCTGATGCAGGAGATCGTTCGTTATCACGAAGCTGCGCTCGGCTACGATCGCGCCGCCATCCTTGCCGATCCTCACCATCCTCAACGCCGCATCCTGCTCGAGGAGTACACCCGCGCCGAAGGGCGCAAGCGTTTGTGGGAGGCCTACGATCGTTACCGCGGCCTTGCGCCGCGCGAGGCGCTCACCCGCCTGCTGGGCAAGCGTCTCACGGCGCGCAGCCTGGCGGTCATTTACTTCTATCGCCACGGCCCGCAGGCAAGCGCCGATGGGCTGGCCAAGGCTCTGCGCGCCACCCTTGGGGAGTCCGCTCCCGATTCCGGGGCGGCGCTTGCGCGGCTCATGCGGAGCTACAACCGGACCGAGCTCAGTCTCAGCGACGCCGGCTAT
>JBIOUT010000251.1:0-2180 GCA_044867365.1 Candidatus Eiseniibacteriota bacterium
ATGTGACCGGTCATCTCGCCGGAGATCTCCAGGACTTCGCGGCATTGGCCAAGGCGCCGTTCGTCTCCTGGTTCTTGTACGCCCTGCCCAACCTGGCGAGCTTCGACGTTCGCCCCGAGGTGGTGCACGGCTTCCCGCTCGATCCGGGAAGGCTCGCGCTCGCGATCGCTCACGGACTGAGCTACACCGCTTGCGCCTTGGTCCTCGCCATCCTCGTCTTCGAGCGGCGGGAGCTCCGCTAAGCCGGAGGGGAGAAGCGGTGATTCCGCCGGGAGCTCCGCTTAGGAAAGCGGGAGGGGAGAAGCGGTGATTCCGCCGAAGGTCGAGCGCGGGTTGCTCTTTGCTCTCGCGGCTCTCTTCGCCGCGACCTCCGCCTTGAGCTCGGTCGGCCTCGAGGCTGGACGCCGGCGGGGGCGAATCGGCGAGGAGCTCATGTATTTCCCATCGGGGCATCTGCTCCGGCCGATGGCGCTCGGCCATCCGCTCACCTTGGCCGATCTCCTGTGGCTTCGGGCCATCCAGTACTACGGCGAACACCGGCTGAGCGACAACCGGTTTCCATTCGCCGGACATATCTTCGAGGTGATCACCGAGCTCGATCCGAATTTCGCCGAGGCCTATATCTTCGGCGGGCTCGTGCTGGCGGGCGAGGGGCGCGAGCTCGATCGCGGGCTCAAGCTCTTGCGGCGCGGAATGGCATGCAATCCCGGGCGCTGGGACCTCGCCTTCGAAACCGGGTTCGTCTACTATCTGGCGGCCAATGACGACGCTCAGGCGGCGCGCTTCTTCGACCAGGCGAGACGTCTTCCCGATGCCCCGGATCTGGTGACCCGTTTCGCCGCCCATTTGCGCGATCGTGCGGGCGACAAGCAAGCGGCACTGGCGCTCTGGGAGGAGGTCTTGCGAACGACCACCCATCCGCCGATGCGTGATCTGGCCGAGCGCAAGGTCAAGAACCTGCGCGAGGAACTCGGGCTCAAGCTCGACCGCAGTGGCTCGGAGCGTCCGTGAACGGCGCCGAGACCGGCATGCCGCCGATTCCCGCCGCGATTGCCGCTTTCGTCTTCGCCTTCGGACTCTCGATCGGCAGCTTCCTCAACGTGCTTATCTACCGCCTGCCGCGAGGACTGGGGATCGCCGGTCGATCCTGCTGCCCCCACTGCGAGGAGAAGCTGACCTGGTTCGATCTCGTGCCGGTCGTCTCCTTCCTCGTCCTGCGGGGGCGATGCCGCCGCTGCCGGGGGAAGATCGCCTGGAGATATCCGCTCGTCGAGCTCGCGACCGGTGTCCTCGCTCTCGCCGTCGTCGATCGATTCGGTCTCACCGCCACCGCCGCCCTTTACTTCAGCTTCGCCTCGGCGCTCGTCGCCGTTACCTTCATCGATCTCGACTGGAAGATCATCCCCGATGTGATCACTCTCCCCGGACTGGCGGTGGGGCTGGCCGCGGTCATCGGCGCCCATCTCGCCGCCTGGCAGGGATTCGGGCATCCGAACCTGGTAGTGACCCCTTCCCGCGCCCTCGCCGGGGCGGTGGGGGGGCCAGCGGGGCTCTGGCTCGTCGCCTTCGCCTATCACCGGCTGACCGGGATCGAGGGCCTCGGTCTCGGCGACGTCAAGCTCGCCGGACTCCTCGGCGCCTTCCTCGGGGGGCTCGGAGTGTTCATGACCATCTTCCTCGCCGCCCTCGCCGGCTCGCTCGTCGGCCTGGCGCTCATGGCCGCCGGGAGAGGTTCGTCCAAGACGGCGCTGCCTTTCGGCACCTTCCTCGCTCCCGCCGGGCTCCTCGTCCTCCTCTACGGGCATTCCCTCGTCGGCTGGTATCTCCAGCGGGTCGGCGCCGCGGGCTGATCCGCGCGACAGGATCGTTCGCTCTCGCAAGCTCGTCGCTAACCCTGCCACCTCCATGCATCCTGCATGTCTCGCGTGGGGCTTTTAAGCGCGGGAGACCTCAGAGCCTCTGATTTCGCCGCCGAGTGGAGGTCGGGTCCCCGGTCCTGACAAGAACTTCCGTTAACGGCGGGTCCTCTACCCCAGGTTGGGGGTGGTGGCATATGCATTGCTCCATCCCGCGCAAGTTTCGCCATTGCAGGGGGTATGGGGCCCGAGAGGGTCCGACCAGAGTGGAGGTCCTGCATGCTCGGCAAGCAAAAACAGCAGAAGAGCGTGATCGGTCTCGAC
>JBIOUT010000252.1:0-3984 GCA_044867365.1 Candidatus Eiseniibacteriota bacterium
CCCGCGCTTGCCAATACGACGACGATGATCGTCACCTACGACCATGGGCGTCACCTGGACGAGACGTTGGGTTTCCAGAATCACGGCGACTATTGTCTGGGTTGCGCGCGAATCGGCTTTGTCGCCCTTGGTCCCGACTTCGAACCCGGAAGCACCGGTGCTGCGCTCAGGAACCAGCGCGACATCTGTACGACGGTTGCCGAGCTCCTCGGCTTCAATGTGCCCTACTCCGAGGGCAACCTTCTCGATGAGATCTTCCGCGACACCGCAGGCATCGACATGCCGGACGAGATCCTGACCGGCCCCCATGTCATCGCCACCCTCGCGGCATTTCCCAATCCCTTCAATCCGGCGCTGCGCATCAGTCTCACTCTCGAGCGAGAGGCTCGCGTGCTGCTCGATGTGCAGGACGTCGGCGGCAGGCATGTCCGCACGCTGACCTCGGCCGATCTCCCTCGAGGTCGTCATTCCTTCGTCTGGGACGGCACCGACGGCTCCGGCCGGCCGATGGCCTCCGGAGTCTATTACCTGGTGGCAGAGAGCGGCGGCGAGCGACGGCCGGAGAAGGTCACGCTATTGCGTTAGAAGGAGGTGGCGGAGGGAGTAGGATTCGAACCCACGGACCTTACGGTCTGCGCCTTTCAAGGGCGCCGCCTTAAACCACTCGGCCATCCCTCCGCGGAACGCGTCGTGATCGGAGCGACGACATCATGCGCTCCACATCACGTCAAACTTGGATTATTCGCTCTCCCCGCCCAGGGGAAGCGCGCACGCAATGACTCCCCCGGCCACTACGCGGTCGCCTTCGTAAAGCACCCCCGATTGCCCCGGCACCACCGAATGGAGCGGAGAGGCAAAGCGCAACCGGAGTTCGCCGCCATCGGTTGGGGCTGAATCGCGGGAACTCGCCCCTTCCATCACCTGCGCCGGGACCGCCGCCGCCCCCGCCCGCACTTGCACCGCCAGCGATTCGCCGCGCGCGACCGGGCGCCGACGCTGGCGATTGACCTCCTCGAGAACAAGCCCCCCGGCAGCGAGAGCCCGGCGAGGACCCACTTCCACCGTGGCGGTCGAGGCGTCGATGCGAGTCACGTAGCGCGGTTCACCATCGGCCGAGGCGATCCCCAGTCCCCGTCGCTGTCCGACCGTGAAGTGGATCACGCCGGGGTGCGAGCGCAGAACCCGACCGGTTTCGTCGACGATGGCCCCCGGCTGAACCACCGCGCCTGCGCGCGACGCGACGAAATCGGCATAATGACCGCCCTGCACGAAGCAGATGTCCTGCGAATCCGGCTTCGCCGCCACACCGAGACCGAGATCGCCGGCAACTCTGCGAACCTCCGCCTTGTCCAGCTCACCGACCGGAAGCAGAACTCTCTCGAGAGCCGAACCAGACACTCCCCAAAGAACGTAGGACTGGTCCTTAATGCGATCCCGGGCGCGGGCCACCGCCGGCTCACCGTCGGGACCTTCGACCCGCCGCGCGTAATGGCCGGTGGCCAGCCATTCCGCACCGATCTGCTCGGCGACCGCCAGAAGCTGGCCGAACTTGAGATGGGTATTGCACTCGACACAGGGGTTCGGTGTGCGCCCCGCCAGGTAACTTTCGACAAACGGCGTGATCACGCGGCCCTCGAAGTCGCCTTGCATGTCGAGGACCACGTGCCGGATCCCGAGCCGGGACGCCACCCGGCGGGCATCGCCGATGTCCTCGAGCGAGCAACAGGTCCGCCCGGAGGGCGTTGTCTCGCCGTAGCACCAGAGCTTGAGGGTGGCGCCGACCACGCGATATCCCTGATCGCGGAGGAGAGCGGCGGCGACCGAGCTGTCGACCCCACCCGACATGGCGGCGATGACCGTCCCGCGGCTCATGGCTTCACCAGCAAGCGGCTCATGGTTTCACCGTCCACCTCCGACCGAAGCGAGAGGGACGGCGGCCCTTGCCTGCTCGACCACTCCCGCGATGATCGGGATCGCCCGCTCGATCTCCTCGTCGGTGGTCTCGACCCCGAGGCTCAGACGAATCGTCCCGCGCGCCCATTCTTCGGACATCCCCATCGCCCTCAACACGTGCGACGGCTCTTCCGCCCCCGAGGCGCAGGCGGATCCACGTGAAGCCGCTACTCCGGCGAGATCGAGGGCAACGACGAGGGCCGCGGCGTCGGCGCCGGGGAAGGCGATCGAGAGGGTGTTGGGAACCCGTGGCACCCCGGCGCCATGCACCACCGCATCGCCGATCGCATGGCGAAGGCCGGCCTCGAGCCGGTCGCGACGGGCACCAACGCCCGGCATGGCTTCGAGGCGCGCCGTCACATGAGCGGCCGCTCCGCCCATGCCGGCGATGGCCGCGACCGCCTCGGTGCCTCCCCGCCGCCCTCCTTCCTGACTCCCGCCGATGAGCGGCTCGAGCCGCACTCCTCTTCGCACGACCAGCGCTCCCGCTCCTTGAGGACCGCCGAACTTGTGCGCCGAGAGACTGATCAGGTCGGCTCCCAGAGTCTCGAGATCGATCGGCACACGCCCCACCGCTTGAATCGCATCGGTGTGCAGCGGAACCCCGAGCCGGCGAAGCGCCCGTCCAACCTCCGCGACCGGCTGGAGGACTCCGGTCTCGTTGGACGCCAGGATGAGCGAGGCGACTGCCGTGCCCCCCCTGCCGGCGACCGCTTCGACAAAGGATCCGGCATCCACTTGCCCGTTCGCCGACGGCGGCACGCTCACCACGGTGAAGCCCAGCTCGCCGAGGAGATCGGACGCGGCGAGCACCGCCTCGTGCTCGATCGCGGAAACGACGACCCGAGAGCCGGCGTGGCGGCGGGCGCGTGCGGCGCCGACCAGCGCCAGGGCATCGGCTTCAGTGCCCGAGGCGGTGAAGACGACCGCGCCCGGGCGCGCGCCGACGAGAGCCGCCACCCGGCGGCGGGCCTCTTCCACGGCGGCTCGCGCCGCCTGGCCGGCCGAGTGGGCGCTCGACGGATTGGCCTGGCCTCCTCCCAGCCACGGCCGCATGGCCGCAGCCGCCGCGGGTGCAAGCGGCGTCGAGGCGTTGTGGTCGAGATAGATCACTCGGATTCGGATTGCTGCCGTTTCGCGTCGGCGATCTTGATCAACTGCTCGAGGCGCTTGAGCTCCTTGCTCGCTTCCTCGCCCCACTGCTCGGTTCCCACGACCGGCTGGAGCTTGGCCTGCGCCTGCCGGTAAGCGGCCACCCCATCGGCGTACTTGTTCTCGTGCACGAGCGAGAGGCCCTGCTTCTCGAGGAGGCGGCCCCAGGCGAAGAGGAGACAGGGATCGTCAGGGTTCTTGGCCGCCGCGTCGCGCAGGAAGGCGATCCCATCCGGCACCTTGTTCATGTCTTCGTAGAGAAAGGCGATCCGACAATCGACACTCGTGCCGGCGGTGGCCGCGGTATCCGGGCGAGCGGCCCGATACTGCTGCAGCTTTTCCATCGCCTTCTCGTATTGCTTGCACTTCTGGTAGAGGAGCCCGAGGTTCAGCAAGTCGCCGGGATTGGAGGGGTCGAGAGCGATCGCCTTCTCGTAGACTTCCACTCCTCGATCGCAGGACTCGGCCTGATAGAGCAAGAAGGCCAGGTAACGATAGGGCTCGACGTTATTGGGCTCGAACGCCGTCCAGCGTTCATAGAGCGCGATCGCCTGCTCGGACATGTCGGTTCGCTGGCAGAGCTCACCGGCATCCTTGATCACCGCCACATCATTGGGATCGAGCTCGAGCGCTCGCAGATAGGCCATCACCGCGTCGACCGGGCGATCCACGCTCTTCAAGGCGAAGGCGTAGCCCACCATCGCTTGCTTGTCATTGGGGCGAAGCTTGATCAGCTCCTCATAGGTTCGGATCGCGGGCTCGTACTGTCCCGATGATTCTTCGGCGGCCGAGAGGGCGCGCAGGATCTCGACCTTGAGACTGTCGGGAGGACTCTGCGCCAGCCCGCGCTCGAACGCCTTGATCGCCCCATCCCACTGG
>JBIOUT010000253.1:0-10007 GCA_044867365.1 Candidatus Eiseniibacteriota bacterium
AGATGCGCCAGTCGGCGTCGGCGAGAACGAGCCGCGGCTGTTGGGCAAGAAGCTCCATATTGGCGCGGAAATAAGAATCGACGGTGCCGATGTCATCCCAGTAACCGTCGTAACGATAGGTCCCCACCGGCAATCCATCCGCGATCATCGGCCGGATGACGTCGAGCACGATGTCATTCGCCTCCACCCCCGGCCCCAGGCGCTCGTAGAGGAGTCGGGCATCGAAGACATAGACGCCGAGATTGGCCATGTCGCTGCGCGGCTCGCTCGGCTTCTCCTCGAGCTCGGCCACCCCTCCTTGCCCATCGAGGGTGACGATCCCGAATCGGCGGCGTTCCCCTTCCGGAACTTGCTTGACCGTCATCGTCGCCGGAAAGCCCGAGGCCTGATGAGCGCGGACCAGCTCCGAGTAATCCATCTTGTAGACCTGGTCGCCGGAGGCCACGACCACCCATCGCGCATGCCAGTTGTCGATGACGTTCAGATTCTGGGCGATGGCATCGGCGGTGCCGCGATACCAGGACGAGCCGCCGCGGCGGCTGTAGGCCTGGAGCAGCTTGACTCCGCCGTCACGGCGATCGAGATCCCAGGTGGCGCCGGTCGCGATGTGCTCGTTGAGCGAGGCGGGAGCGTACTGGGTGAGGATGGCGACTCGATGAATCTCGGAGTTCGAGCTGTTGGAGAGGCAGAAATCGATGACCCGATATTTGCCGCCGAAGGGCATGGCGGAGGCGGGGCGATGGCGGGTGAGGGCTCCGAGACCGGTGCCTTGCCCGCCGGCGAGGATCATGGAGATGACCTGACGCACCTACTCCTCCCCCGCCGCGGCCAACGCTCGCACGAGTTCCCTCACCGCGAGAGCCGGATCGCCGGAACGGGCCACCGCGCCGATGACCGCAACCCCTCGCGCGCCGGCCTTCACCACCTCGCCGACGCGTGACGCATCGATACCGCCGATCGCCAACACCGGACAACCGGCGGCCGCTTCCACTATCGCTCGCAGTCCGGCGTGCCCGGCGGGAGGCATCCCGGCTTTGCTGGGTGTCGGAAAGACATGGCCGAAGACCAGCCAATCGGCGCCGCCCGCGACCGCCGCCCGCGCCCCTGCCACATCGTGTATCGATCTCCCCAACCGGAGACGCTCGCCCACCCAGGACCGCACCCGTGAAATAGGAAACGATCTCTCGCCGAGCTCGACTCCAAAACCGCCGGCGATCAGAGCCACGTCCACCCGGTCACTGACGATGATGCGGGTGCGAGGCTCTTCGCTTACCAGCTCCTCGACCAGGATTTGGAGTTCGCGCCCGCCGAGTCGCGGCTCGCGCACGAGAAATCCCCATGCCCCGCCTCGGGCGGCGCCCCGCCCGAGCTCGAGGACTCGCCGGCGATCGCCGGACCCATCGCTCACGACGAGAAGCGCCGGCTGGTCGAGCCCGAGCGGCATCTACGCGCGCGCCGGCATGCGGCCGGCGTCCTCGGGCTTTAACGTGCCTCCGCACCGACCGGAGCGCCAAGCCCGGCGCCCGGGCTCGACGTCGAGGCGTAGCGTCGCTTCTCCATCCGGCCCGCGGCAAAGGACAACCGTCCCGCCTCGACTGCCAGTCGCATCGCCCTGGCCATCGCCACCGGAACGCGGGCGAGCGCAATGCCCGAATTCATGAGGATGCCATCGATCCCGAGCTCCATGGCGACAGCAGCGTCGGAGGCGCTGCCCACCCCGGCATCGACGATGACCGGAACCGCAACCGCCTCGCGGATGAAAGCGATGTTTTGCGAGTTCAGGATTCCCATCCCCGATCCGATGGGCGAGGCGAGCGGCATCACCGCCGCGGCGCCGGCATCGGCGAGCCGCCGGGCCATGACCGGGTCGTCATTGGTGTAAGGAAGAACGGTGAAGCCCTCCTTCACCAGTGCTTCGGTGGCCTGCAAGAGCTCGACAACATCGGGAAGCAGGGTGTTCTTGTCGCCGATGACCTCGAGCTTGATCAGGTCGCCGAGCTCGGCGGCACGGGCCAGATGAGCGATGCGAATGGCATCGGGCGCGGTGTAGGCGCCGGCGGTGTTGGGAAGAATCGTGTATCGCTTCCAATCCAGCTGATCGAGGAGGTTCGCCGGGCCGCGACGGTCGAGATCCACACGCCCGATGGCGACGGTCACCATCTCGGCGCCCGAAGCCTCGATCGCCCGGCGCATGACCTCAGGGCTCGGATATTTGCCGGTGCCGACAATGAGTCGCGAGCGGAAGCGATGCTGGCCGATGACCAGCTCCTGAGACAGGTCGTGGGTGGTTGATGTCATGGGAGTCGGGCCGCACACGCGCAGCCGGCGGTCGGGAGCGAAAGGATCCTATCCCCGGCGGTGGCGGCGGTCAACGGCACCGGGCACGGCAGGATCTTCGATCCTCGATCCCTCGCGTCAACCTCCGGCGATCATCTGAATGATCTCGACCTGGTCCCCCGGCGCCAACGCCACCTCGCCGAGCTGCGCGCGCGGGATGACTTCCTCATTGCGTTCGACGACGACCGCTTCGGGGCGGAGTCCGAGGCTCTCGAGAAGTCCGCCGGCGGTAGTGTGATCGGGGACCTCTCTCTCCTGGCCGTTGACCATGAGCTTCATGGCGCGATTCGCGTCCAGCGGGGAACTCGGGGCGGTGCGAGCGGGACCTGTGGCGTGCGATCAGAAACGATACGAGCCGCCGATCCGATGCGAGGAGTCGAACTCCGGATGATCGCCGACGAAGGCGTAGTCGATGCCGAAGCCGTGATAGCGGAAGCCCGCGCCACCGCTCACGGCGTTGGTCGTCGCCCCCACCCGCAGGGCGACGGTGCGCGCGTACCAGTATTCGATCCCCCCATGAAGATCGGCGCCGATGACCCAATCGCCGAAGGAAATGCCGCTCGCCGTCTGGCGGTTGTCGAAGCTGACATCCATGTCGCCGGCGAAGGTCACCACGCCTTTCAATGGCTCGAAGCCGCGAGTGAATTGCCCGCCGAGAGTCACCGATGGAGCGATCGATTCCCGCCGCCCCGAATCCCAGGAGAGAAGGGTCGTCGTGACGTCGGACACCTTGAGCCCGAAGGTCAGCGACGAGGTCGGTAGATAGAGGAACCCGAGATCGGCGCCGATGCCGAAGCTCGAGTTTCCGGGCAGCGACTGGCGGATGATCTTGGCGGTGATCCCGGCGGCGAGCGGATGGCCGAGGTTGCGCGCATAAGAGAGGAGAAAGGCCATCTCCGCCTCGGAGTCGAGGTAGAAGGGAATGTTCTCGATGAAGAGGCGCTCCGACCCCGGGCCATTGGGATCGTTGGGGTCGAAGTCCCACCGACCGTTGCCGTTGGAATCCTCGAACTCCTGTCCGGGGATGAGCTCGTCGGGATCCTTGTCGCGGATGACGATGTTGTCGACGGCGCTTCTCAGGAATCCAAAGCCGACCGCCTGGGGATGCCCTCCCCCGGTCGCGGCCAAAGGCTGCTCATAGGCGAGAAAGTCGTGGTTGACCAGATCGCCGAACTGCTCGGCGTGCTCCGCCCAGGCCTGGCGCTGCTCGGCGAAGACGAGGCCCGCCGGGTTCCAATAGACGGCAGTGGCATCGTCGGAGAGGGCGACGAAAGCGCTGCCCATGCCGAGGGCCCTTGCCCCCACCGGAAGCTTGAGGAACTCCCCGGCAAACTTGTCCGTCGCCCACGCCGCGGGCACGAGCCCGCCCAACGCCAGAAGACAAGCGGCCAGCCAACCGAGGCCAAGACTGCGGGCACGATACGGGGCTCTCACGGGGAATCCACCTCCGGCAGGGGCGGGCGACCACTCGGCGGCGGCATACTCGACGCCGCGACCGAGAAAGCGCATATCACCTCGGCGGGCGGACCGAGGCACCAAGTTAGAGTATAGGCCATCCGAGCCCGGGAAGTTCCCAGTGGGACCCCATCCTGGGCCCGCTGCGGGGTTACTTTCGTTGGCGCGAGCCGGCGGCTCTCGCTGCCGACTTGAGCCGACACTCTTGGCGCGCGAACGCCCTAGCCGCCGCCTCCCAGGCTCCCGGCGCTTTCGATGAGGGACCGCTCGAGCCGCCAGGTCACATAGGCCTCGATCCGATTGCGGACCGCCGGCGGCAGGTGGAGGAAGGCGATCGCCACCGAAAAAGTGCCGGGAGTCTCCCGAAGCGGCTCGCAGCGGACGACGATCCCCTCGACCTGGATCAGGGTACCTGCTTCGTCGCCCCCACCTATCCGGGCGCGGGCTTCGCCTTCCCTACCCTTCTTGCCCCTGGATGGGCCGCTCGCCTCGCCGCTCTCGGCTCTCGCTTCGGGCTCGCCATCGGCCTCCCCTTCACCGAGGGGAGGCATCTCGACCGCCAGCTGAATCTTGGTGTACGGAGAAAAGTACCGAGGGGTCGTTGCATAGACCCCGCCCGCCGACAGATTGAGCGTCGTGACCTCGATGGGCTCGGCACCCGGTCCAGCGAGGGTCCCCTCCAACGTGGTGACCACCCGCCTCGACTTTCGCCGCTCCTTCGGGTGCTCCTTCCCTTGCTCCTTCATCGTCTGCCCTCCCGAGGCGGAGCCTTCAGCGCCCCGCCCACGATCGACAGGTCCAGCTCCCGGTGGAGCAGCGAGACACGTTCGATGCGCACCCGCACCCGCTGCCCGAGAGCGTAGTGGGAGCCGGTGCGCCGTCCGGTCAGCGAATGCCCCCGCGGCCCGATATCGTAACGGTCCGCGGGCAGGCGCTCACGCTCGACGAAACCGTCCGCCGGCACCTCATCGAGAGCGACGAACAAGCCGGTGGGCAGGGCCGCGGTGATGATCCCATCCATCTCCTCTCCAAGGCGAGTAAGGAGAAGTCGGAGCGCCTTCACCCGCACAACCGTTCGTTCGGCATCTTGGGCGGTGATCTCGCGGGCGGTGGTCAGCTCTCCCAGCTCCTCGAGCCCGGCGCGGAACCGCTGGCGAACCGGGGCGAGAAGACCCTCCGCGTTCGGCTGCCGGCGAGCGGCGCTCGTGCCGCCACCCAGCGCCTGGCGAGCGGCCAGGAGAACCCGGTGAGTATGCAGGTCGGGGTAGCGACGAATGGGGGAAGTGAAGTGGGTATATCCCTCCACCCCCAATCCGAAATGACCCAGGTCCTCCGCCGAATAACAGGCCTTCTCGAGCGACCGCAAGAGGTAGGTGGAGACCAGGGTCCCCAGGCCGCGCTTCTCCGCTTCGGCGACCACCCGTTGGAGCTCCGCCGGTTCGACCAGATTTCGCCCGCGAGCTCCGAGACCCAGCTCGTCGAGAACCAACCCGAACTCGAGCAGGCGCTCCCAGCGCGGGCGCTCGTGCACCCGAAAGAGGATGGGGAGCTGGGAGGTGCGTCCCCAACCACCCACGAGCTCATTGGCAAGAAGCATGAGCTCCTCGACCAGGCGATGGGCGACACCCTGGCGGCGCGGGATGAAATCGAGTGGGCGGCCGAGAGCATCCAGATGGACCCGGTATTCAGGAACATCGAGAGTGAGCCCGCCACGCTCTTCACGTCTCGCATGCAAGACCTCGGTGATCTCACCCAATCGGCGGAGGCTGGCAAGCCAGTCGGAGCCGTCGGCGGCGGCGGGTGCGGCGCGCTTCCGGTCCTTGGATCGCACAGCTGAAGAGCATTCGCCCGTGCGCTCTTGGCTTGCGGCTCCGTCTCCTTTACCAGCGAGCAACCCCTCGGCCTCGGCATAAGTGAGGCGCCGGTGACTCCGGATGATCGAGCGATCGAACCGCCAGTCGCGCACCCGTCCTTCGGCATCGATCTCCGCGCGCACCGAAACCGCATAGCGATCGACTCCGGGCTTGAGGCTCGCTGCGTCGCTCGACAGAGGCTCGGGCAGCATGGGCAGCACGAGCCCGGGTAAGTAAACGCTCGTCCCGCGCTCCTCCGCTTCACCGTCCACCGGCCCCCGCCGCTCGACGTACCACGCGACATCGGCGATGTGCACACCCACCTCGTTTGCCCCCCCGGGAAGGGAGCGCCAGGAAACCGCGTCATCGAAATCGGCCGCTTCTTCGGGGTCGATGGTGATCGCCGGGAGATCGCGCAGATCGACGCGATCGTGCGGTTCGATGGGCTCCCGCGCCCGACCTTCGGCCTCGGCGATCGCCGAGCTGGAAAAGACGAGCGAGAGCCCCATCTCCTGGGCGATGTCGCGCGCGTCATCCTGGGGATCGAGGATGTCGCCGAGCTGCTCGATCAGCCGGTAGCGCGCCGGGCCGGGGCGCCGGCCGCCCTCGAGGAGGGCGACGATCCGATCACCGGAACGAAGGTCGGGATGACGCCCGGCCAGAACCCCGGTGGGATAACGGCGGACCGTGGGTTCGAGAACGATTCGCTGGCCGTCACGATGAACGACGCCCGCCAACCGGCGGGGCTCGCGCGCCAGCACCCGGAGGACGGCGCCGATCGGCCGCTCGCTCGAACCGCGGATCGCGCGGAACTCGACTCGATCGCCGTGCACCGCTTCGCCCAGGTTCTCGGGACGAACCAGAATCTCGCTGCCGCCGGCGTCGGGGCGAATGAATCCGGTTCCACCACGGTTGACGGCAATCGTCCCGAGGAGAGGGCCTCGCGACCGGCCACGACCGCTTTGGCGGCGGCCTGGAGCTCGACGACGGCTGCTTCGATGAGCGACGCCGCCTCTTGAAGGACGAGGAGAAGCGCTCCGCGCAGGGCAGGGCACAAGAAAAGGGGGCGCCATCGCCCCCTGGTCATCCGAGATCTCGAGCGTCCTCAGCATCGCGAAGCGTGATCGGTCCTGTTTCGCGGCGGAGAGGACGGCCGGCTACGAAGAACCTTCTCCCCGCCGGGGACCACGGTGCTAGCGGATGCGCTTCTTGTGGCGATTGGCGCGCTGCCGCTTCTTCCGCTTATGCGTTGCGATCTTCTTCCGCTTGCGCTTCTTGCCGCTACCCATCGTCTCCATTTGGTGGCCGTGATTTCGATCCCCCGGCCCACCACCTCATTGGTGACCCGCCCGCTGTTGGCGCTCAGGCGGTTTGACTCCGACCTCCCGGAGAGGGACGAGTGCCTTCGCTATCCATGTCCCCCCAGCGTTCCGGGGGCTCCATGTCGCCCCTCACCATCGCCTTGAGCTGATTGGACGGCTTGAACACCGGAACCAGCTTGGCGGGCACGCTGACCTCGGCTCCCGTCCGAGGATTCCTGGCTCGACGCGACCTCCGGGCCCGCACTTTGAAGGTCCCGAAGCCGCGAATCTCGATGTG
This sequence comes from Candidatus Eiseniibacteriota bacterium, assembly GCA_044867365.1. Classification (GTDB taxonomy): domain Bacteria; phylum Eisenbacteria; class RBG-16-71-46; order CAVPCR01; family CAVPCR01; genus JBIOUT01. The sequence continues at coordinate 7,245 of JBIOUT010000253.1, forward strand.
ATGGCCTTCACTCAGGGCTCTGGCGATCGAGTTGAGGATCTCGTCGACAATGCGCGAGTTCTCGCTCCGCGAAAGTCGACTGCGCTTGCAGATGTCCTCGACCAGGTCGGCTTTCGTCATCGCTTCCTCCGGAACCCCGAGGAGGGGCTATCGCCGCCGATCGCTATCAGCCGCGCACCGTACACCGGGCAAACTTCGGTGTCAACATCACTTTAGCCGATCGGGGGCCTCGGTCGGGGGGCGGCGGGGCCGGCCGGGGGCGGCGGCAAGTCGGTCACGGGAAGTCGGCCGGGGTCGGCGGGAAGTTCGGTCGGGATCGGCGGGGCCGGCCGGGGGCGGCGGCCGCCGGAGGGTCAGGGCCAGCGGTACTCGAGGAGAGGACCTCTCCGGGAGAAGGGAATAAGGCCTGCGAACCGGTCCTCGAACAATCGGTCCCAGACCGGCCGGCGGGCGTGCTTGCGAACCACGTTCGGCTCACCTTTGATGTTGGCCATCTTCGCCGCCACATGGATGGCTTCATCGAGATCGGCGAGGCGATCGACAAGACCGCTCTCCATCGCCATCCGACCGGAGAGAATCCGGCCGTCGGCCACCGCCCGCACCGCTTCCCTATCCAACCCGCGCGAGGAGACGATGGCATCCATGAACTGGTCGGCGACATCGTCGAGGACCGTTTGGATCCATTTACGCTCGTCATCGCTAAGTGGGCGATAGGGCGCTCCCGCATCCTTCTGGGGCCCGGTCTTCACCACCTGAAAACCGACTCCCACCTTCTTCATCAAGGCCGAGAAGTCGGGGAAGCTGGCGATGACGCCGATCGAGCCGGTGAGGGTGCCCGGAAGAGCAAAGATCGAATCGGCGGCGGTGGCGATGTAATAGCCGCCTGATGCGGCGACGTTGTCGAGCGCGGCGACGATCGGGATGCCGTCGCTCGAGAACTTCTCGAGGCGGGCGACGATGGCCTGGACTCGCCCTACCGCCCCTCCCCCGGTGTCGATGTGGAGGACGAGCGCCTCGATCGAGTCGTCGTCCTCGATACGATCGAGCTGGTCGATGACATCGTCGTCCTCCCCGAGCACGCCGAACACTTCCACCACTCCAACCCTTGGACCGGAATAGGGAAAGTGAACTCGGTCACCCGAGAGCAGAACTGCGGCGACAAACAACAATACGCCGCCGGTAAGCAGGATGATCAGAAACATGCTGCAACCGACGAGCAGTCCCCGTCCCCCCGAAGCCATCGTGTCCTCCATGACCGGATGGACTTTCGCGCGCCGAGCGCCAGCCAGCGGTCGCTCGCAACGCGCCAACGCACGCTAGCAAGCAGCGCGCAGGGTGTCAACGAAGCCGGCTGAGCGAGATCGAGGCGGAGGGTGCGTCCGGCGAAGAGATGCGCTGGGGCGAAGAGACGCGTTCAGGGATGAGGTGCGCTCACGGTCGGCGAGGCGCCGGTGAGCGATCACGCGCACAAAAGAAGAAGGTCTCCACACTGTCGCTGTTCGAGTCGTGGAAGGCTGCACCATCTAGCGATTGGGAACACAGCTCACGTCCCGCCGTGGCGAGCAGCGCAGAGAACCCGCGCCCCCTCAGGGCAATGCTCATGCCACGAGCGACGACGCCCCGCTTGGTCCTCACAGGCTCGCGTGGAGAGCGAGGTTGCAGGCGAAGACCGGCCGCTTTCGGCTCATGGAGGGGGCCGAGAAAGCGCTCGAGTGCGGGGGTTCGACCCAGTCCTGCGGGCGTGAAGACCCAGTGCGCCGCTTATGGGCTGGCGGCGAAGCCGCAGCGCGAGGCGCGACTAGCCGGCGATTCCCATCCGCCGCTCGACCCGGATGCAGCTCACCCAGTGTCGGGGGAGCTTTTCCTCGAGCACGGGCACGACCTGGCCGCACTCGGCGATCGCCTCGGGACAGCGGGGATGGAAGGGGCAGCCCGAGGGCGGATTCGCCGGACTCGGGACGTCGCCGGTGAGCACGATGCGTTTCGCCTTGCGGGTCGGATCCGGCACCGGCACGGCGGAGAGAAGGGCCTTGGTGTAGGGATGGAGTGGCGTCTGGTAGAGCTCGCGGCTCTCGGCGATCTCGACGATCTTTCCCAGATACATGACGGCGACCCGATCGGAGACATGCTCGACGACGCTCAAATCGTGAGCGATGAAGAGATAGGACAACCCGAGCTGCTGCTTCAGATCCTGCAAGAGGTTCACGATCTGGGCCTGGATCGAGACGTCGAGGGCGGAAACGGGCTCGTCGGCGACGATGAGCTCGGGCTTGACCGCGAGCGCTCTGGCGACTCCGATGCGCTGGCGCTGGCCGCCCGAAAACTCATGCGGGTAACGGCGGGAGTGCTCCGGAGAGAGGCCGACCAATCTCAAGAGCTCGGCGATTCGTTCCCGCGCCTCCTTGCCCCGGGCGAGGCCGTGAATGGCGAGAGCCTCGGCAATCATGCCGCCGACGGTCATCCGCGGATTGAGGCTCGAGTACGGATCCTGGAAGATGATCTGCATCTGCTTCCGGATCTCGCGGAGTCGCCGGCGATCGAGCTGAAAGACTTCCTCGCCGTTGAAGCGGACCTCTCCGCTCGTGGGCTCGATCAGGCGCAGGATGAGTCGCCCGGTGGTGGTCTTGCCGCAGCCGGACTCGCCGACGAGCCCCAGGGTCTCTCCCCGGCGCAGGTCGAAGGAAACGCCGTCCACCGCCTTGACCATCCCGACCACCCGCGAGAAGAGTCCACGTTTGATCGGAAAGTACTTGCGGATGTCCC
>JBIOUT010000254.1:0-2840 GCA_044867365.1 Candidatus Eiseniibacteriota bacterium
CTTCACGTCGGCTACCACGGCCTGCTCCAGCCTCTGGCCGACGGTGTGAAGCTATTTCTCAAGGAGGATGTGATCCCGGAGGGCGCCGATCGCGCGCTTTTCGCTATGGCGCCCGCGATTTCGGTGGCCACCGCTCTGACGACCATCGCCGTCATCCCGTTCGGCGAGTCGGTCACCCTCTTCGGGCGAACCGTGCACTTGCACATCGCCGATCTCAACATCGGCATCCTCTACATCCTGGCGGTGGCGTCTCTGGGAGTCTATGGGCTGATCCTCGGCGGCTGGTCATCCAATAACAAGTTCGCCCTCCTGGGCGGGCTACGGAGCTCGGCGCAGATGGTGAGCTACGAGCTGTCCCTCAGCCTGGCGCTGGTCGGACCGCTCATGCTCGCCGGCACCTTGCGCATGCAGGGAATCGTCGACGCCCAGCAACAGGTCTGGTTCGTCTTCCTGCAGCCGCTCGGCTTCGTCGTCTACATCATCAGCGCCCTGGCCGAGACTAATCGCATCCCCTTCGATCTGGCCGAGGCCGAATCGGAGCTGGTGGCCGGCTATCACGTCGAGTATTCGGGGATGAAGTTCGCCTTCTTCTTCCTCGCCGAGTACGCGGCCATGATCACCGTCGCCGCCGTCGCCACCACCCTCTTCCTCGGCGGTTACCGCGGGATCGGGTTCGACTCCCCGTGGCTCGGGCCGCTGTGGTTCCTGGCCAAGGTGTCTCTCCTCCTCTTCGCCTTCATCTGGATCCGCGGCACTCTGCCGCGGCTCCGCTATGACCAGCTGATGCGTTTCGGATGGAAGGTGCTGCTGCCGCTCTCCCTGCTCAACATCCTGATCACCGGCGCAGTCGCCTGGTGGAGGCTTGCCTAGCGATGGGCGTCTTCCTCTTCATCATCCTCGCCGCCACCGCCGTCGGCTCCTCGGTGGCGATGGTGACCCATCGCAATCCGGTCTATTCCGCCCTCTTCATGGTGGTGACCTTCGCCGTCACCGCCATCATGTTCTTGCTCCTCGGAGCCCCGTTCATCGCCGCGCTGCAAATCATCGTCTACGCCGGTGCGATCGTCGTGCTCTTCCTCTTCGTCATCATGTTCCTGAGCGTCAAGAGCGGGGCGCTCATCGAGAACCGGCGAGGACCGCTTCTCTCGGCGCTCGTCCTCGGCGGGGTGGTCGCCGGCGAGCTGGCGGCGGTGGTGGCGAGCGGCACGCGCGCCGGGGTCTTCCAGCCCGCCACTCCGGATGGCTTCGGTTCGGTCGAATCGGTCGCCGGGCTTCTCTTCACCCGCTATCTCATCCCGTTCGAGATCACCTCGGTCCTCCTCGTCGTCGGCATGGTGGGCGCCGTGGTGCTGGCGCGGCCCTCCGCAACCGGGGGCAAGCCCCGGCCTGATGTCGGTGAACAGCAACCTGCCGTCCGTGGCCCCAAGCCTGAACCCGAGACGGTCGCCGCCACCGGAGTGGATCGATGATCGCGCCTCAGGCCTTCCTGGTGCTCGCCGCCATCCTCTTCGCCATCGGGCTACTCGGGGTCGTCCTGCGCCGAGAAGCGCTTCTCATCTTCATGTCGATCGAGCTCATGCTCAACGCGGTCAACCTTACTTTCGTCGCCTTTGCACGGCTCCTCGGGTCGCTCGATGGACAGGTGGTCGTTTTCTTTTCCCTGGCGGTTGCCGCCGCCGAGGTCGTGGTCGGGCTCGCAGTCATCGTCACCATCTTCAGGCAGCGTGCTACCACCGATGTGGACCAGATCAACCTCCTCAAGTTCTGAGATGCGGACATCACCGAGGCCCATCCCTCGATGAGCGCGCTCATCCTCATTCCACTCATCCCCCTCCTCGGGTTTCTGATCAACGGCCTTGCCGGGCATCGCCTGCCCGCTCGCGCCGCCGGATGGATCGGAGTGATCTCGGCGCTCGGCGCCTTTGCCGCCGCCGTGGCCGCGGTGCGCGACCTCGTCCTCCTGCCCGCCGGAGCCGAGCCGCGCCTGATCACCGCCTCGCTCGGAGATTGGATCGCCGCCGGAAACTTCGCCAGCACCCTGGGCTTCCGGCTCGACCCGTTGAGCGCGGTCATGATCCTCATCGTCACGGGGGTCGGCTTCCTCATCCATGTGTATTCGCTGGGTTACATGCGCGGCGACGGAGGCGAGTGGCGTTTCTTCGCCTATCTGAACCTCTTCCTCGTGGCGATGCTCGCTCTGGTGCTCGCCGACAACCTTCTCTTTCTGTTCCTGGGATGGGAAGGGGTGGGACTCTGCTCTTACCTTCTCATCGGCTTCTGGTACACGCGCGAGGCCCCGCCGCGCGCCGGACTCAAGGCCTTCATCGTCAACCGGGTGGGCGACCTCGGCTTCCTCATCGGCCTCCTCTTGCTCGCGGTCACCTTCGGCACCCTGGATCTGACCGAGATCCTGGCCCGTGCTCCGCGCGAGCTCGAGCCGGGTGGAGCGCTCGCCACCGCGATCACGCTCCTACTCTTCGTCGGCGCCACCGGCAAATCGGCGCAGATTCCGCTGCATGTCTGGCTCCCCGATGCCATGGAAGGCCCGACTCCGGTCTCCGCACTCATCCATGCCGCGACGATGGTGACCGCCGGGGTGTATCTGGTGGCCCGCGCCCACGTACTCTATCTGATGTCGCCGCTCGTCCTCGGGATCGTGGCGGTGATCGGGATTGCGACCGCCCTCATGGCGGCGACCATCGCCGTGACTCAGAACGACATCAAGCGCGTGATCGCCTACTCGACGCTCTCGCAGCTCGGCTACATGTTCCTCGCGCTCGGCGCGGGCGGCATCATCGCCCACGACGGGCACGCGACCGGCTACATCGGCGGGCTCTACC
>JBIOUT010000255.1:0-5509 GCA_044867365.1 Candidatus Eiseniibacteriota bacterium
GGGCGGCGCGATCTACATCGAGAGCGATCCGATCCTCGACGGCAATACGTTCGACGGGAATCGCGGGTCATTCGCTTCCGGTGTGGCCGCGGTTCTGGGGGCGCGCCCGGTGATCACCCGAAACATCGTGGTCAACGGGCTCGGCGGCGTTGGGCTGTTCGCGGACAAAGGTGCGGTTCCCGAGGCGAGCTGCAATGACGTTTGGAACAACGAAAACGGCGACTACTATGGCATGCTGCCTGGCCCGAACTCATTGAGCCTCGATCCGCTGTTCTGCTTGGGAGATCACTCGTTGCAGTCGAACTCCCCTTGTGCACCGCCCCAGGCACCGGCTGCCTGTGGAGTCATCGGGGCCCGCGGGGTCGGGTGCGGCACATCGACCGTGGCGGAGTGGGCGCTTGCGCCGATCGGCGACTGGCTTGGAGCCGTGACCCCCAATCCGGCGCACCACGGCGGCGCCGCCTTCGACTTCGGACTCGCCCATGCTGCTCGCGTCCGCCTCGTCATCATCGACCTCGCCGGACGGCATGTACGCACTGTCATCGATGAGTCGCGACCCGCCGGCCCTCAACGCGTTCGTTGGGACGGCTGCGCCGTTCCCGGACAACCCGTGTCATCCGGAGTTTACTTCTATCGGCTCTGGGCCGACGGACGACAGGTGGGACAGGATAAGCTCGTCGTGTTGAAGTAATCCGCATATCCTCGCTAGCCCACGGTGCGGAACCCCTCACGTACTTGATCGAGCTCACGCTCGACCCGCGCCCGGTCCCACTTAAATTCGCCGGCCATGATCGCGGCGCAGGCGAGCAGGCACTCCTCGCCCGGATTTCCAATCGTCCCCAGGCCGGTGCGGCGGAACACGACATCGCCAAGACGGAGCGCCATCTCCCGGCGCACCGCATGATGAACCACCGCGCGGATCGTCGGTCGTTCCGCGGCGACCCGTTTCCCCGATTCGGGATCGGCCCGGACCTGCTTCAGGATCTCCGCATGCTCGGTGCCGTAGCCAACAACGAGATCGCGGACGACCTCGGCACCCAATCGGAGCCCGCGTTCATCCTCGCGCATTGCGTCCGCGAGAAAGTCGGCGAAGCGCCCGATCCGCCCACCGTGCACCGGCGTCTCGGCAGTGCGTGATCGAGGGGGAGAGCGCCCCAGCTTGCGAAAGACGAGGTCGATCGACTTCTGGGCCAGACTGCGCGCCGTGGTATATCGGGCGCCGATGACGGTAATCAGACCCTCGACCCCCTCACGAACGTGGTCATCGATCGCGTATTGCCCGGTCCCCTGATAGACGCCGGCTCGGATCTCCTTGTCGACGAGGGGATAGAGACCGCCGAAGAAGTGGCGCACGTCCCGGCGCTCGAGGCCCGCCCGTGGATAGGCGGCGTTGATCTCGCCGATGAAATCGGCGATGTCTTTCTCGGTCACTCCCACTTCGGCCGGATCTCCGGAGTAGGGCACGTTGCTCGTGCCGATGAGCGAATGATTCCGCCAGGGGATGATGAAGAAGTGGCGGCCGCCGCGGGTGACGATCGCCTCGCTTGGCTTGCGGGTAGCGAGGGCGATCGCTCCGCTCCGAGTGAGCGGGCGGGTGATGATGTGAACTCCCTTCGACAATCCGAATCGGCGCGGCCGGCGGTTCGCGAGCCACGCGGATAGCCAGCCGGACAACCCCGGCGCCCACGGCCCGGTCATGTTGGCGACGACCCGCGCCCGGAGCTCGAGCTCGCCACCATGCGGCGCACCGCTGTCGCCGCCAGCAAGGGCATCGCGAACGCGCACTCCGCTCACCCGCTTGCCGTCGCCGAGAAACCCGACCGCGCCGGCGTAATTGGCGACCACCGCACCCGCCGCAACCGCGGCCTGGATCACCGCGAGCGTCATGCGCTCGGAGCTCGGCATGTGGCATTCGTGATAGCGAACGCCACCCGTGAGCCCCGCCGGCGGCAGCTCGGGCTCGAGCTCGAGGGCTTCACCTCGAGACAGCATGCGATGCCGCGGGATTCGCTTGTCGAGATCGTCGAGATCGCGATTCCGATCGAAACCCAGCAGGTCATAGACCGCCATCGCCGACCCCAGCACTTCGGGCCCGCGCATTCCGTGGCCATAGGTGGGCACGAGGAACGGGAGCGGGTGGACAAGGTGAGGGGCGATGCGCAGGAAGATGGCGCGCTCCCGGATGGATTCCCGCACCCGATGGAGCTCGCCCTTCTGCAGGTAGCGGATGCCGCCGTGGATGATCTTGGACGAAGCAGCGGAGGTGGCGCCGCCGAAATCGCTGCGCTCGATGAGCGCCACCCGGAGCCCGCGAAGGGCGGCATCCCAGGCGGCGAAGGCGCCGGTAATGCCGCCGCCGATCACCGCGAGATCGAAGAGGTTGCCGGAAAGCTGGGACAGGTCGCGAGTCATCCCGCCTCGCGCCGCGACACCGAATCGATGAGCCTCAGGTTCAGAAGCTCGTCTCGCTGGTGAAGTTCCAGTCGGCGACCTTGAGCGCCGGAACCAGCATCGCCTCGCTCTCGACGTCGGAGGCGACCTCCGGAGCGGTCATCCCTTCGATATTGCTCAGCATGTCCAGGGTGCTCATGTTCCAGCGGAAATTCTTGAGCCCGCCGGTGATCTTTCCATGCTCGATGCCGAATACGCCGTCGCGCGTCATGCCGGTGAGAAGCATCTTCATCGGATCGACGAAGCGGATGTACCAGAAGTGGGTGACTAGAATCCCCTTCTCGGTCGAGGCAATGAGCTCATCGAGCGTCTGGCCGGCGCCGGAAAGCACCAGGTTCCGAGGCGCGGGCGTCGGCTCGGCATTGTGCTTCTTGGCCGTGTAACGGTCGTAGTGGAGGTTGATGAACGCTCCGCGATCGATCCAGGTCACCTTGCGGGCTGGGAGACCGTCGGCGAACCACGGCCAGCCGAAGAGCCGCGGCTCGAAGGGGTCGGTCGCGAGCGTGACCTTCTCGCTCACCAGCTTGTTGCCCATCTTGCCGGCAAGGAAAGTCCTGCCCTCGAAGGTGTCCTTGGCGCTCATCCCCCAGGCCATGGGGCCGAGGAGTCCGGTGACGGCTGCGGGCTCGAGAATGGTCATGTAGCGCCCATGCGGCCAGCTCACCGGTTTCGCTGCGCGCTTGGCCTTGTCGAGGGCGATCCGAGCCGCATCGGCAACGCCGAGCTGGCCGATCGACCGATGAGTGCGGCGCACCCAACCGCTCGAGTCGCCGTGATCGGCGGTCACTGAGAAGGCGGCGTCGGTGGCCCGGTGGTAGCCGAAGAGGCCGCGATTGTTGCCGATGGCGGCGGCGTTGGCTCCGCCGGAAACGATTCCCGCCACCGTCAAGCCGTCGCGTTCGCCGGGCTCGATGGCGGCCAGGGCGAGGCGCGCCCGCTCCTCGGGGGTCGAGGCGACGGTCGCCTCATCGTAACGGTCCAACGGCGGGAAGGCCGCGGGCTCGGGCGGCGGCATGTACTCGGGATCCTCGGGCGCGAGGCGGGCCGCTGATTCGGCGCGAGCCACGAGCTCGGCGACGGAATCGTCATTGGCGGTGTTGACGGTGGCCGAGCCCTTCTTCTGCCCGAAAGCCACCTCGGCGCTGATCGTGCGATCGACGGTGACGACATTCTGGGTGATCGCATTGTTGGCGAAGCGAGTGACGGCGCTCCATTCCTCGTTCACCGATACCGTCACGTGATCGGCCGTGGCTCGCGCCAGCACCTTTTCGATCAGCTGCTTCGATTCCGATTCACTCAGCATGTGCTCATTCTCCGCGGCGCGCGTCCGGACTCATGAGCTCTTGGCGCCCAGCACCTTGAGATTGCGGAAGCGTGCAGGCGAGGCACCATGCGTCATGTGACCCGACTGTCCCGGCTGTCCCTTGCCGCAGTTGAGAAACCCGTGGGACTGCCAGTAGTCACGGCTGCAAATGGCATCGCATGCGCCCCAGAACTCGGGAGTGACCGATTGGTAGATCACATTCTTGAGCATCCGCTTGCGCTTGCCCTTCTCGATCTCCCAGAAGGCATCGCCGCCGAACTGCAGATTCCATCGACGCTGATCGATCGACCATGAACCGTGCCCCTCGATGTAAATGCCGCGCCGGGTATCTGCCAACAGGTCCTCGAGACGACCCTTCCCCGGTTCGAGCCCGACGTTGGCGATGCGCACGATCGGAATCGATCCCCATGAGTCGGCCCGGCACGAGCCGTGCGACCGGGAGGCGCCGATCCGGGGCGCCACCTCGCGGTTGTCCGAGTAACCGACGAACAGCCCCTCGCGCACGATGTCCCAGCGCTGGCACTCGACGCCGTCATCGTCGAAACCCACCGAGGCGAGACTCGACGGTCGCGTGTTGTCGGCGACGAGGTTCACGATCGGCGCGCCGTAACGGAAACTCTTCAGCTTGTCGGGTGTGAGGAAGCTGGTGCCGGCGTAGTTGGCTTCATAGCCGAGGGCGCGATCGAGCTCCGAGGCATGCCCGCAGCTCTCATGGATCACGAGCGATAGATGCTCGGGATCGAGAATGAGGTCGTATTTGCCCTCGGGCGACTCGGCGGCCCTGAGCTTCTCCACCGCTTGCGCCGCCACTCGCTCGGAGTTTCCGAGCAAATCGCCGGACTCGATGTGCTCGTAGCCGGCATTGAGCGCCGGGATGTTGTAGCTCCGCTCCTGGCTGTCGTTTTCGTCCACCGCCGACGCCGTCTCGCCGGCGGTCGAGCGGACGATGACCGTTTCGATGAACGAGCCCTCGGTCGAGGCGAAGATCTGTTCCCGCCGCCAGAAATACATCGACGATTGCGCCACCTTCACTCCAGGATTGCGCTTGAGTGCTTCGTTCACCTGCATGAGGAGAGCGATCTTGTCACTTACCGGCACCTGGAAGGGATCGCGAGCGCATGGCGAGGCGTAGTGGGCCTCCTCATGGACCGGTTCCGGGGCGAGGATGACCGGCTTGCTGATCGCCAGCGCCGAGGCCCGCGCGACCGCCACCGCCTCGCGAGTGATGCGCACCACCTCGTCCTCGACGAGCTGGTTGGAGGCGGCGAACCCCCAGGCCCCGCGATCGAGGACCCGAACCCCGAAACCGATGCTCTCCGAATCCCGGAGCGACTCGAGACGCTCGTCGCGTGCGGAAAGGTGCTGAGAGCGAAAATGTCCGATGCGGATATCGCCGTAACCGGCTCCGAGCTCCTTCAAGGCGCCGAGGCACACCTCGGCAAGGGCGCGTCGTGCGGCCGGCGAGTCGAAGGGCGACTCCGCATGGAGAAGACGAGGAAGACTATGATAAGCCACGGTCAGACCTGCCAGCTTGAGGAAGGTGCGCCGGTCAAGGGATCCCGAGCCATTCAGGATTCCGTTCCCGGCAGGGGTTGCCGAGCCGCCGCCGCGCCGGTAGCGATCGGATGTTCGGTCCGCGCGGCGCACGCGAGGCCGCTCGGGAGGCCGCTCGGCGCCCATGTCGTGCCCTCCATAAACCCACCGGCCGGACGCGTTCCAGCGAGCCCTCATCGC
>JBIOUT010000256.1:0-4891 GCA_044867365.1 Candidatus Eiseniibacteriota bacterium
TCTCAGACCAGCTACCGATCGCAGCCTTGGTGAGCCGTTACCCCACCAACTAGCTAATCGGACGCGGGGCCATCCTTCGGAGATAGCTTATGACAGAGGCCACCTTTGACGACCAGGCCATGCGACCCGATCGTGTCATGCGGTATTAGCACCCCGTTGGGAGTGTTATCCCCCACCGAAGGGCAGGTTCCCCACGCGTTACTCACCCGTTCGCCGCTTTACTCACCACCCGAAGGTGGCTTTCTCGCTCGACTTGCATGCCTAATCCACGCCGCCAACGTTCGTTCTGAGCCAGGATCAAACTCTCCGTAGTAAAAAAACGGTGCCTTGCAGCAGACGCCCCCCGAAGGGAGCGCCAGAGTTTGGCAAGGTACTACTCTTCTGGGCCCTTCTCGGAACGTTACCGAGTGGTCCGTTCTCCGAAGGGCACAGCGGAAAGCTCACCCCCCGGGCGGACCGGCGCGTGCTATTCGATTGTCAAAGATCATGGGTTCGCCGGACAAAACCGGCGGCAGGCGGCCAACGTATCAATCGGCCCAATCCGAGTCAAGCCCCATTTGTGAAGCGTCCAGCCCGGAACGGTGGTCGAATTGGGCGAGGCCGTCACCGGCGCAGGTAACCCTTGCTGGGTCTCCTAACGCCCTTCCTCTAATCTAAGCCTATTCCGTCCTACAACTTGGATCCTGCATGGTTCCGGCGCCAGGCGCCCGGAGGGTCTTCCCCGTGGCCTCCTGCCGGCCTTTCCGGCAGGAGCAAACTCCCCGTGATCGGGGTCCGAGGGGAGGCTCGGTACCCTCAGGGGAAGCTCGGAACCGCGGAGGAGGGCCAACCCTGGGCCTCCGATCCTGACGGTCCTTCAGGTTCCCCCGCCTTGGGCGGATAATGGGATCAGGCCCCCTTTCTTGACCCTCCCCAGAGCGGCTCGGTAAGGTTCTCGAACATGGATCCACGGACCCGGCGCCTGATGGTCCCGCTCTCGGTGGCGGCACTCTTCACGGCGCTCGGAGTCGCAGTCGCCGGCTTCCGCTGGGTGGACCGCCGGCTGCCCTCCCCCTATCGATTGCACGACATCCAGCCGTCAGTGAAGACGGTCGTCCTCGATATTCACGAGGAGACCGTCCACGAGTTCTTCAAAGAGAATCGGGATGTGGTGCCGCTCGCCGACATCCCGAAACCTCTCGTCACCGCCACGCTCGCCACTGAAGACCGCAAGTTCTACCAGCATTGGGGAATCGATCTGTTCGGGGTCCTTCGCGCCGGCTGGAAGAACCTGCGCGCGGGAAGCCTGCGGCAAGGCGCCTCGACGATCACCCAGCAGCTCGCCCGCAACCTCTTCCTTACCCACGACCGCACGTTCAAACGCAAGCTGCAAGAGCTCGTGCTCGCCATCCGCATCGAACGCATCTATTCGAAGGACGAGATCCTCGAGCTCTATCTCAACGAGATCTATTTCGGAGACGGGGCTTACGGCGTACAGGCGGCGGCGAAGACTTTCTTCGGCAAGGACGTCGGCGAGCTCGACCTTCCCCAATGCGCTTTGCTCGCCGGGCTCCTCGGTAATCCGCGCGACTTCAATCCGCGCCAATTCCCGGAAGCGGCGACCCGCCGGCGCCATGTCGTTCTCCATGCCATGCGGGCGACGGGAGCGATCAGCGACAAGCAATTCAAGGAGGCGGATGCGGCCCCGCTCGAGCTCGTCGAGCATTCGCAATCGTCGGCGGTGGCCCCTTACTTCGTCGAGATCATCCGCCAGCACCTCATCGAGCGTTACGGAGCGAAAATGGTCTATGAGGGTGGGCTCCGCGTCTACACCACTCTCGATCTCCAGCTGCAACGGGCGGCCGAGAAGACGCTCGAAGACGGGATGGTCGCGCTCGAGCATCAAATCAAGACCACCGAGACTCGAGCCCATTACCAGGCGCGCATGGCGAAGGCCGGCGCCTCGACCGAGCAGTCGCCCCCGCCCGATTATCTTCAGGCGGCCTTCTTCTGCATGGATCCCCGCACCGGACATGTGCTGGCCCTCATCGGCGGGAGAAGCTTCAGCGAGAGCCCGTTCAACCGCGCCATCCAGGCCCACCGGCAGCCGGGATCGGCGTTCAAGCCGTTCATCTACGCAGCGGCGATCGACAACGGCTTCCGCGCTTCGGACATCATCCTCGATACGCCAGTCGTCTTTCAGGGCGCGACCGCCCAGGAAGAATGGCGGCCGCAGAACTACACCGCCACCTTCCTCGGGCCGATGACCCTGCGCTACGCCCTCAAGAAGTCGGTCAACATCCCGGCGATCAAGCTATTGCGGCACGTCGGCGTCCCGGTCGTCGCGAGCTACGCGAGAAGGATGGGGATCCGAAGCCCGATCCAGAACGTGCTCTCGGTCGCTTTGGGGACGAGCGAGGTCACTCTGGAGGAGCTCACCTCCGCTTACTCGGTCTTCGCCAATCAGGGAGTGCGAGCTGAACCGCTTTATGTGCTGCGCGTCGAGGATCGCGACGGCAAGGCGCTCGAGAACAATGCGAGCCGCACCGAGCCGGTCTTGAGCCCCGAGACTTCCGCCATCATGACCAGCATGCTCTCCGACGTCATCAACTCGGGGACGGCGGCGGCGGCTCGCGCCCGCGGCTTCTCATTGCCCGCAGCAGGCAAGACGGGAACCACCGACGAGTACAACAACGGCTGGTTCGTCGGCTTCACTCCCGAAATCCTGACCGGGGTGTGGGTGGGCTACGACTCGAACCAGCCGATCGGTCCGAAGATGGAAGGGGCGCGCGTCGCCCTCCCCATCTGGACCGAGTTCATGATCCAGGCGACCCGCGGCAGGCCGGCGCTGCGCTTCCCCATTCCCCCGGGCCTGATCACCGCCACCGTCTGCAGCGAGTCGGGGATGCTGGCTCGCGAAGGCTGCCCGGAGACCTACGAGGAGCTCTACAAGCCGGGAACGGAACCCGAGAGCCTCTGCAGCTTCCATGGCGGAGGATTCGGCCCGTCCGATCACTTCGGATGGGGTGACGAAGAGCCCCAATCGACCGAGAGAATGCCGGAGTCGATCGAGATCGAGTGAACGCGGGCGCTAACGCTCGGGGATGCGCGGGCCCCGCGGCGTCGAATGCGCGGGAGCGGAATGCGCATACTCGATCCGCTGGCCGCCCGATCCCTTGCGCCGCTCACCGATCAGGGTCGTCACCTTGACCGCGGCCCGCCCACGCGTGAAGACACGGGGCACGCGTTTGCCGATCGAGCACATGATCTCGTAGGGCACGGTTCCGGAGAGGGACGCCACTTCCTCGATGGGGATCGACCCGCCGTCTTGCGCACCGAAAAGGATCACCTCGTCCTCGGGCTCGGCCTCGGGGACCGTCTCGAGATCGACCATGGTCATGTCCATGGTGACCCGACCCACCACCGGCACGCGCTTTCCCCGGACCAGCACCTGACCCCGATTCGACAGGCTGCGGGCTAGCCCGTGCCCGTAACCGGCGCCGACTACTCCGATCCGCATCGGCCGGGCGGTGATGAACGTGCGCCCGTAGCTGATCGGGTGACCGGCGGGCAGTTGTCGCACTTGCAAGAGGCGCGAGCGAAAGGACATGACCGGACGGACCGGCAACGAGGTGGCGACTCCCGGCGGGCGGACGCCGTAGGCGAGGAGCCCGGGGCGCACGAGATCGAGGGTCGCACCGGCTACCCGCACCAAAGCGGCGGAGTTGGCGGCATGAACGAGGGGCAACGGAATCCCAAGGGCGGCCACCTTGGCGCGAACCTCGAGGAAGCGGCGGAGCTGGCCGGCGGCGAAGCCGAGCTCGGGAGAATCGGCGTCCGGGAAGTGGGTGTACATGCCCTCGAGTCGGAGCGACGGCTCGGCGGCGATGGCCTGAGCGAGCGGCACCGCCTCCTCGGGGGCGACGCCGCTTCGCCCCATTCCGGTATCGACCTCGATGTGAACGATGGCGACGATCTGCGCTGCGCGGGCCGCCTTCGCCAGCTCGTCGACCATCGCCCGGCGGCTGACCGTTGAGCGCAACCCGTGCTCGACGATCTCCGTTGCCTCGCCGCGGAGCGACGGACTCAGAATGAGGACCGGCGCGCCGATGCCCGCCCGCCGGAGCTCGATTCCCTCGTGGAGGGTCGCCACTCCGAACATCTCCACCCCCGCCGACTGCGACTCGCGCGCCACTTCCACCGCTCCGTGACCGTAGGCGTCGGCCTTGACCACGAGCAGAATCTTCTGGCCAGTCAGCGAATTGGCGATGATGCGCAGATTTTCGCGGAGGACGTCGAGATCGATGTCAACCCAGGTCGGGAACTCGGTCATTTCGCTTATCCACGTGCGGCGCGGCCGATGCCTTGCTGCTGTCCTGTAACACAGGTCATCGCCGCGAGGCAAGGTTTCACGAGAGGTTCCACGCGCCTGGAACCCTCAGGGGCTCCATGCTAGGTTATCGGCCATCATGTCCAGTGGCTCATCCGCCCGACCTCCTCGCGATCACGCGCCGGGAGAGGCGGAGACTCCGGGGAAAGATCCAGCCCTCCCCGCCCTCCGCCCCGGCGAGGAGGCGGCCCTCGCCAAATTGCTCGGCCTCATCCGCAGGCTCCGCGGTCCCGACGGCTGTCCATGGGATCGCGAGCAGAGTCTGCGCACCATGACTCCTTATCTCATCGAAGAGGCCTACGAGGTCATCGACGCCATCGAGCGCAACGACTCGCAGGCGCTCCGCGAAGAGCTGGGGGACCTCATCTTCCTCCTTTTTTTCTGCGCCGAGATCGGGCGCGAAGAGTCCCGCTTCGCCATCGATGAGCTCCTCGATCAGCATCGACGCAAGATGATCGCCCGCCATCCCCATGTCTTCGGCTCCTCGGGACGACTCGGGTCGGGCGCCGCGGCAAAGAGATC
>JBIOUT010000257.1:0-7982 GCA_044867365.1 Candidatus Eiseniibacteriota bacterium
CTTGCACTCCCTCGGCCCAGTATTCTTCGGTGTTCGTCGCGGCGTAGGTGCTGTCCCATAGACCTCGAATCCGGGCGGTCTCAAATGCGGTCTTCAGTCGCTCTTCGAACGATGGATCGATCTCGAGCAGGGCCAATTCGGCGATCGTGTGGCCGAACTCATGCACGAGAATGTTCTCTCCGCGGTAGCGGTCCGATGGATAGGCGAGAAGGTTCTCTTCGGCGCAGGACGTCGCCGGGCGTGCGAGGGTAGCGCCCACTCCGCGCGTTCGCGTATTCCAGTCGGTGCCCGGAAACGCTTCGTAGAGATCGCGATGCTCGGGGATGTGGGTGGTCAGTTGTTTCGCCGACATGACGGCGACTCTCACCGCGTGTTCGATGAGCTTCTCGCGGACATCCTGCCGTTTGGAGAGCATGTGGATGACGATATCTCGAGCGATGACAAGTGCACGATCCGGAACCTCCGGTGAGCTGAGGATCGGGATGCCCTGAGCGTCGAGGTACTTTGTGTAAAAGGGATCGAGGCTCAGGGAATCGGGCGGTTCCGCGACCGCCGGTCCTGCGAATGCCAGGACGAGCATAGCGGCAGCGCCCCGGACGTTCATATTCTCCGGTAGGCGCCATCGATCCGATCGACCACCGCATCCCAGCCGAAGGGACGCGCGGCGGCGGCGATGAGGTCGCGATCCCAGTTCCGTTGGAGCGCGGCGGAGAGCGCGATGGCGAGGCTCGGAACCCCTTCGGGATCGACGAGGATCCCGGTCACCTCGTCTTCCACGCACTCCGGAATCCCGCCCACTCGGCTCGCCACGAGCGGCGTCCCGGAAGCCAGCGCTTCGGGAACGACAAGCGGCATCCCTTCGCTCCGGCTCGGCAAGACGACGAGATCGGCGGCGGCAAGCCAGAGCGGGATCTCGTGGTGCGGTCGCCGCCCGACGAAGAGGGTGCGCTCGCTGATCCCGAGCTCGCGAGCGAGATCGCGGAGGCGCCGCTCCTCGGGGCCCTCGCCGGCGACGGCGAGGACGGCCGGCGGCAATCCCTCGCGCTTGCCGAGCGCCGCGACCGCGCGCAAAAGGCGATCGACCTGTTTAACGGGCACGAGATTCCCAGCGTAGACGAGCAAATGTGCGCCGGCCTCGACGCCGGCGAGCGCTTGACCGAGCTCGGCCCGGCACGCCGATCGCTCGCGCGGGCGAAAGCGCTCGACATCGACCCCGTTGGGGATGACATGCAGGCGATCGGGTTCGGCGCCGAGCTCGGCGAGCCGATTGGCGATGGCGACGCTCACGCAGATTAGGGCGGAGGCGCGGGCCAGGGTGAGGCGCGCCGTGCTCCGGTAGTAGCGAGTGTGCTCGCGGCCGTCGAGACGCGCGACGTCGCTCCCGTGGGCGGTGACGACGACCGGAATCCCGAGCAAGCGACCGGCGTTGACCGCAGCGAAGCCGTGAGGATGGAGCCAATGCGCGTGGATGAGATCGGGCCGGCCGGCCCGCGCCGCCCCACGAAGAATCCCAGTGACCGCAGCCGCCGGATCGACGATGCGCCACAATCCCGGCAGATGGAGATGGCGCGGCCGGAAGATGCGAACCGGGCCTTCGCTTTCGACGCTCGGGCTCGGCGGGATCTCGCGCCGCTTCTCGGCATAGCGGGGGAGAGGTAGATAGAGACGGTAGGGAGCGACTACCGTCACCTGGTGGCGGCGGGCGAGACGCTCCACTTGTGCTCGCACCGCCACCTGCA
Organism: Candidatus Eiseniibacteriota bacterium; assembly: GCA_044867365.1. GTDB lineage: Bacteria > Eisenbacteria > RBG-16-71-46 > CAVPCR01 > CAVPCR01 > JBIOUT01. The sequence goes on from JBIOUT010000257.1 coordinate 1,740, forward strand.
CGCCGCCGCGGGCGAGCTCCGCCGATGGGTAAGCGGGAGCGCAGATCAGAAGGCGGCGGTGGCCGGGGAGAAGAGCGGCCTCAGTAGCCTCTACGCCCCGAAGAGTTGCTTGAGCCATTGGCGGCTCGTCGCTCGTCCCAGCTCCCCGATCGCCTGAGTCAGGGGAACATCCTTAGGGCAAACCTTGACGCAATTCTGGGCGTTGCCGCAATCGACGATGCCGCCGGGACCCATGATGGCGGCAAGGCGCTCCTCGGCGTTCATGGCGCCGGTCGGGTGAGTGTTGAAGAGGCGCACCTGACCGAGCGGCGCCGGTCCGATGAACTCGGATGCCGGCCCGTATTGCGGGCAGGCTTCCATGCAGCAGCCGCAGGTCATGCAGCGGGCGAAGGCATAGCCCTGGGCCTGTTCCCGCTCCGCCATGATCGGACCGGGGCCGAGGGCATAGGTGCCGTCGATGGGAATCCAGGCCTTGATCTGCTTCAAGGCCTCGAACATCCGGCTCCGATCCACCACCAGGTCGCGGATGAGCGGGAATTTGCTCATCGGTTCGAGCACGATCGGCTGCTCCAGCCGATCAATGAGAGCGGTGCAGGATTGCCTGACCTTGCCGTTGATGCGCATGGTGCAGGCTCCGCACACTTCCTCGAGGCAGTTCGAGTCCCAGGCAACCGGGGTGGTGCGAGTTCCGTCGGCGGTTACCGGACGGCGTCGGATCTCCATCAGACAGCCGATGACATTGCGACTCGGGGCGTAGGGGACCTCGAAGTCTTCCCAGCGCGAAGGAGCCGTGGGGGCATCCTGGCGCTTGATCCGTAGCCTGATCGTGGGTTGGCCGGCGGCGGTCTCGTTCACCACTGGGCGCTCTCCTTCATCATGCCCGAGCGATCAATCGTACTTTCTCGGGACCGGCTTAACCAGGCTCACATCCACGGCCTCGTAGCTCAGCTCGGGCCCATCGGGAGTCCAGGTGGCGATCGTCGTCTTGAGCCACTCCTCGTCGTTGCGCTGGGGAAAGTCGGGCTTGTAGTGGGCGCCGCGACTCTCGTTGCGCGCCAGTGCTCCCCGGGTGATGACCCGCGCCAGCTCGAGCATGTTCCAGAATTGGTTGACGAAGAGGAGCGGCTGATTGGTCCATCCGCTCGCATCCAGGACGCTGATCCGCCGCCACCTCTCCATCACTTCGCGCAGCGTATCGTCCGTCCGCTCGAGATCGGCGTTGATCCGGATGATGGTGACATTCTGATTCATCATCTCCGACATCTCGCGATGGAGGGCGAACGGATTCTCGGAACCGTCGAATCCGGCGAGCTCCTTGAGGCGAGTCTCCCAGCGTTTGGCCGCGGCTCCCGCCTCGCCGCCGGACCCCGCGGCATCGCCGACGGTGGAGGAGAGCCCCTGCGCATAGGCGATCATCGCCGGACCGCCGATCATCCCGGCGTAGATGCAGGAAAGAAGAGAATTGGCGCCGAGGCGATTGGCTCCGTGGTACTGGTAGTCGACCTCGCCGCCGGCAAAGAGGCCGGGGATGTTGGTCTGCTGGTTTCTCGGGCTCCCGACCCGGATCATGCCGTCGGCGGTGCGCTCGTAGTCGACCCAGAGTCCTCCCATCGAGTAGTGCACCGCGGGGAAGATCTTCATCGGCTCGTTCCGTGGGTCGACGCCGATGAACTTTTCGTAGATCTCGAGAATGCCGGCAAGCTTGCGATCGAGCTCTTCGCGCGGGATGTGGCTGACATCGAGGTAGACCATCATCTCGCCGCCGACGCCCATCCCCTGCCGGACGCAAACGTCGTAGACCTCGCGGACAGCGACATCTCGCGGCACCAGGTTGCGATAGCGGGGATACTTCTCCTCGAGGAAATACCAGCGCTCGCTCTCCGGAATCTCGCGCGGCGGGCGCGAGTCTACCTTCTTCTTCGGCACCCAGACCCGGCCGCCCTCCCCCCGCGCCGACTCGGACATCAGGCGGAGCTTGTCTTCCCCGGGGATGGCGGTCGGATGCACCTGGATGAACTCGCCGTTCGCGTACCAGGCTCCCTCGAGGTAAGCCGCGGCGGCGGCGGAGCCGGTATTGACCATCGAGTTGGTGGTGCGACCGAAAATGAGGCCGGGCCCTCCGGTGGCGAGCATCGTCGCATCCGCCGGAAAGGCGCGGACCGACATATCGAAGATGTTGGCGGCGACGATGCCGCGGCAGGCGCCGTCGCTGCCGCGAATCATTCCCAGGTACTCCCAACCCTCGTACTTGGTGACCAGCCCCTCGGTCTCGTAGCGTCGGACCTGCTCGTCGAGGGCGTAGAGCATCTGCTGGCCGGTGGTGGCGCCGGCATAAGCGGTGCGATGGAAGAGGGTGCCGCCGAAGCGGCGAAAATCGAGATTCCCCTCGCCGGTGCGGTTGAACATCACTCCCATGCGGTCGAGGAGATAGATGATGTTGGGGCCCTCGTAGCACATCCCCTTGCACGGGGCCTGATGAGCGAGGAAATCGCCGCCTTTCACCGTGTCGATGAAGTGCAGCTCGGGCGAGTCGTTCTCACCTCGGATGTTGACCGCGGCGTTGATGCCGCCCTGGGCGCATACCGAGTGCGATCGCCGCACCGGGACAATGGAGAAGAGGTCGACGGGGAAACCGGCTTCGGCAAGTTTGATCGTCGTCATGAGGCCGGCAAGACCGCCGCCGACGACGATGAACCTGGGTTGGGCCATGATGGGCTCGAGGGTCTCCCGATCTGCCGCTGGCTAGATGCGTTGCCGGTGGATGTGGATGCTCGCGGCCGACGCGCTCGGCGCAGCGGGCGGGCATGCTACCAGAGAGGATGGAGGGCGGGCAACGGCGGCCCTCCAGTCGTGGACATGGGGGCAAGGGCATGATCGTCGTGATAGCATGGCGCGCTCGCTGACTACACACTGGTGTGGATCGAGGCCATGGCCCCCTGATGCACGTCCTCATACTGGCCGAGGATTTCCCTCAATCGCCGGCGGTCGCCCAGGGGGGAATGCGGGTCAGTCTGTGGTGGCAGGCTGCCGGGCTCGCCGAGCGCATGCGGGTCACCGTGCTGTCGCCGCGACGGCTCTACCCGCCGCTTCACCGCTATAGAGAAACCGGCACCCCGCTCGTCCCGCCGTCGGCGCGGCACGCCGCATCGGGACCGCTACCGTTCTTCCTTCACCGCCCCCGCGTCATTCACCTGCCCTTCCTCTGGCCGGTGCTCGAGCCGCTCCAGGTCCTCGTCGCCGCCGCCTGGGTTCACGTTCGCCACCGGGGCGACATCGACATCGTGCACGGACACCGAGCTCTCCCCTCGGGTTTGGCTGCGATTCTTTTCGGCCGCCTGTTCGGGCGGCCGAGCGTCATCACGGTGCACGGGACTGAAGTGAACGTCGAGGCAGGGTCCGGATCGTGGATCGTGCGCAAGCTGGTGCGAGCGGCGCTTGCCGGCGCCGGACGAGTGATCGCGGTAAGCCGGGCGCTCGCCGATCGCTTGCCGGCGATCGGAGTCGATCCGGAGCGGGTGCGTCATGTGCCGAGCGGCGTCGACCTCGCTCTTTTCGGTCCGGACGATCGTCTGGCTCTACGCCGTGAGCTCCGGCTCCCGCTCGATCGCTTCGTGGTGCTGGCGCCGAGCATGTTCGATCCGGTGAAGGGGCACGGAGTGCTGATCGACGCGATGGCGGCGCTCGTGCGCAGAAGGCCCGGGGTTTTCCTCGCCATGCCCGGTGACGGCACCGAGCGCCGGCCGGTCGAGGAGCAGGTAGAGAAGCTCGGGCTGACCGGCAACGTCCGCTTCGGCGGCCTCCTCGCCCACGGCGAGATGCCGAGCTGGGTCAACGCCGCCGATGCACTCGTCCTTCCCAGCTTCAACGAGGGGATGCCGCTCACCGTCCTCGAGGGCTTCGCGTGCGGCAAGCCCCTCATCGGTTCGCGCATCGGGGGTATCGAAGAGCTCGTCCCCGACGAGCGTTACGGGATCCTGGTGCCGCCCGGCGACCCGGGCGCGCTCGCAGCCGCCCTCGAAGCGGCGATGGAGCGCCGCTGGGATGAAGCGGCGATTCGCGAGCGGGCGCTCGAATTCGCCTGGCCGCGGGTGGTCGAGCGCATCACCGCGGTCTATGACGAGCTCCTCTGAAGTCCGGGGCCGGGGCTACTCAAGGACAACTAGCTTTCGGGTCGCCGTCTGTCCCACAGTCCTTAGCTCGAAGAAGAACACTCCTGGAGCCACAGGTCGGCCGGCGTCGTCCTTGCCATCCCAACTGGCCCCATAAATCCCGATGGACTTTTCGCCGTCGAAGATGGTGCGCACCACCCGCCCCGCTGCATCGACGACACGCAGGGACGTGTGCCCGGTTTCGGCGACGGAATAGCGGATAGTGGCCGCGCCCCGAGCCGGGTTGGGTTGCGGGTGACCAAGAGCGCTCTCCAGCTTGGGAGCGTTGGGCTCGCCTGCTCCGGCGACGCCTGGGTCGAGGACGCCAAAGCGAACGTTGTCGAAGACTGGCACTGCGGTTACGGGCGCGCAATCACCCTCGCTCGGGCACTGGGAGAACACCCCGACATAGAAGATGACCGAGTCGACGGCCGCCGGCAGGTTGTTGGTGGCATTGTCGATGAAATGTGCGCGACAAAAGGGCCCGTTACTTGCGTCAAAGAAATCGCAGTTGTAGGTGCTGAGACGCGCCCAATCGAAGGTTGAACCGGCTCCCGGTGAACCTGGGGGTGGGGTATAGGGGCATCTCCCCGATCCGGCCGGTGAATGTGTCGTGCAAAGGGTGAGGCCGCAGTTGAAAGCTCCCGTGCTCTCGTCCGTAGCGTAATCCAGCCGGATGAAGCGGCCCACGGTCTCGGCCTGCGCCGATCCGGCCGGGATGGCGAACGCAGGGGAGCGCACCGCGGCCGCGAAGGCGTCTGCAACGGGGAAGCCGGACCCGCCGGGATCACACTGATCACGGTCGAAGAAGAAAAGCACGTTGTGGGCGACACCGCACGAAAGGGAGCCGAAATTACAGGTCAGATTCTGGAGAGCATCGATCCGCGAAGCGGCAAGCGCGGGGTCGCCGCTCAGCCTGGCATCTTCGCCTTCGAAGCGCCGGGGCTCCCATCCGCCCATGTTCGTCTCGAAGTCGGCAAGATCGATCGCGGTCTGATTCACACGCAGTCGCAGGTCATCCGCTTGCCAAGCGAAAAAGAAGTTGCCCCCATCTTCCTCGTCGGAGAAGGAGGAATCAGATACCAGACGCAGCCGCACATAGAGGTCTCCGTTTCCGCCCGGCCATGTCTTGAGGTCCACCGTCTCGGGACCGCCCGATGCAGCGGGTCGAGGAGAATTGTGATCACCTTCGGTCCAGCTCCGAACGAGATCGGACGGTGGTCCCCACACGATCCCATCCGGGGAGATCTCAACCAAGCAATAGTCGAAATCAGCTTCGATCGCGTAACGGTGGTAGAAGCTGAGATCGATCGCGGCCCCTGCCGGAGGCGCCGGGAATTCGCCCGGCCCCGGCGTGGTGCGGAACCGGTACACCTTGAGGACACCGTTCGACCAGGCGTCGCCATATCCGGCGGTGCGAGTCCAGTCGCAATGCTCGGGATTCAGATATTGGTTGGTGCCAATCCAGACCGACCACAACGAATTGCCGAGCCCGTTCGCTGGATCGTCGAGAGGAGCGGGTCCGTCGTTGACGCCGTCGTTGGGATGGGTGGTGGCGCGGTGAGCGAAACTCCCCTTGTCGAAAAGGAAGTCGTAGGTCCCGTCACTTCTCCAGTGACCGGATCCAAGCGGCGATGGGCCACCTCGACTGGTAAAGACCTCGAACGTCCAGCCGTCCCGATACTGATTCCCAATAGGGTCGCCGTCCGGGAAGAACAGCGGCGTCTCACCCGAGCTCGCCTCCCAGTCCCAGTTTCCACCGAGCACCACGCTGCCGTTTCCGGTGCCGCTCCCTCCGAACCACGGGGTGTCGGTTGCAGCCGTGGGCGAGGCGGGAAGAGTGGGAACCGAGGCGTCCTCGATAGGCCGGACGAGCGGTCCACGCGCGGAGGTAGTGCAGGGGAGCAGCAGGATCAGCACCGCCGCGGCCAGAATTGGCGCGAGGCGGAAGGAAAATAGGGCGCTGCTAAAAGGAACGGAAGTGGGGCCTCGACCGTTTTTGGGCGCGGATTCCATTACGGCCCTCCTTGTCGATTAGGTCGTAAAAGCGTTGCTCCTGCCGATTGCTTGTCGTGCCGGGAATGGGGAGCGGGAC
>JBIOUT010000258.1:0-5143 GCA_044867365.1 Candidatus Eiseniibacteriota bacterium
GCCGCCACGCCGAGATCGGACGTGGAGGTGCCGGGGTCGACGTAATAGCGGGTCTCGACCCCGCTCCGCTCACGGATCCACGCATCGCTCGTATCCATGAGCCGGGCCAGCATGTCGTTGGTGATCCGGTTGGGCGGAATCTCGGCTCCGCTGCCGACAATGACAGCCTGCGGCATCGAGGACCTCGTAGGAACGATGTGACTTCGAGAGACGAAGCTAGGCGATGGCCTTCTTGTCGAGCGCTTTCCGGAGGGTCGCGATCACCCCGACGTGATAGTTCTCGTGGAGGGCGCACTCGTAGACCGCCTGGCCCAGGCTCTTGAAGAACCGGTTCTCCTTGAAGGGGGGCCGGTCGAAATCCCCATCGTTCGCTGTCTCGAGGAGGCTCGCCACGTTGGCGTGGGTCCGGTCGAGGAGCGTCCATAGCTCGACGAGGGGTGGATAACGAGTGTCGGTGGAGGGAGGCGGGCAACCGCTCCCGCAGGTCGTTTGCAGCTCCTTGTCGGTGATGCCAGGCTTGCCGCTGAACAGCTGATAAACGTCGTCCTCGACGCAAGCCAGGTGGCCGAGGTGCCAGGCGAGGGGGTGCGACCCACTGCCGGCTCGGGTGGCTTCCGCCGGGGTGAAATCCTGGGCCCAAGCCTTGAGCCAGCCGCGAGCGTCGTTGGAGATTCCCAGAAGCGCATCCCGAAGCTTCATATCGATCCTCCGTTTCATTCCTCAGGCGATGGCAGGCTACCCTCCGTTCGTGCTCGGGTCAAGCGGCTGCGACCATGGAGGCGCAGCCGACGCCCAAGGAAAACCCGTACTGCCATACGTTTGGCGTTGACGGCCAGCGGCCGAAGGTCTTAACTCGAGCCATCGGGTGCAATCAGTCGGCGGCCGAGCCGCCCCCCCCCGAGACCGCCACGTCGCCCAACAGTCCAATGGACCCAAGTCGTCATCGCCATTTTTCGAGCGAGTTCGAAGCGGAGCTCGACGAGCTGCGCTCCAAACTCCTTCTCATGGCCAGCAAGGTCGAGGGCCTGATCAACAGCATCATCGATGCGCTGGTCGAGAGGGATTCAGCCAAAGCCGAGCAGGTGATCACCGCCGACAAAGAGGTGGACACGCTCGAGAAGGAGGTGGACGAGCTCTGCGTTCGCATTCTCGCCCTCCGCCAGCCGGCCGCCACCGACCTCAGGCACATCACGACCGCCCTCAAGGTGGTGACCGATCTCGAACGCATCGGGGATCTCTGCGTCAACATCGCCCGCGCCGCGCTGGCGATCAATCAAGAGCCGCGGATCAAGATGACCGTCGACATGCCGAGCATGGCCCATGCAGCTCGCGACATGGTCCGGCGCAGCCTCGACGCCTTCGTCGAGGAAGATACCGATCTGGCGAGAGAAATCGTCTGCAGCGACCTCAACGTCGATCATCTCTACGATCATCTGTTTCATGAGCTCCTCACCACCATGATGGAGTCGCCGGCAACGATCGGAGTCGCAACCCGCCTCCTCTTTGTCGCCCGGCATCTCGAACGGATCGCCGACCACGCCACCAACATCGCCGAGCAGGTCATCTTCATGGTGATGGGCGCCGACGTGCGCCACGAAAAGGCCAAGCTGCGTGCGGCCATGCAGGCCGAGTCCGCCAGAACCGGCGGGAGCGAAGTGGCCGCCGGCGAATTGCCGCCCTCTCCGCCGTCCCGCGCCCCGGATTAGCCGGACGCATGCGTCCCCCCGACCTGCGAGCGCTTGCGTTCGCCGGCCTGGCCCTCTCTCCGCTCCTCTCCTGCCAGTCCGACACTTCCCGCCAGCCGGCCGGCGCTCCCACCGCGGCCGCCGCCCGAGCCATCGAGAACAAAGGCTCGGATACCATGGTCAATCTCGCCTTGGCCTGGGCCGAGGCCTACCGAGTCATTCGTCCGGAGGTGACGATCGCCGTGACCGGCGGCGGCACCGGCACTGGAATCGCCGCGCTCTTGAACGGGACGGTCGACATCGCCAATGCGTCGCGAGCGATGAAGAACGACGAGACTGCGCAGGCGAGAGCCAAGGGCATCAACCCGGTGGAGCACAAGGTGGCGGTGGATGCCCTGGCGGTGATCGTCAATCGGGGGAACCCGGTCAGCCAGCTCACCATCGAGGAGCTCTCGGACCTCTTCACCGGTCGGATTACCAACTGGCGCTCGGTAGGGGGACTCGATAGGCCGGTGGTGCTGGTTTCTCGGGAGTCAAACTCGGGCACCCATGTCTATTTCCTCGAGCAGGTCGTTCGGAGAGGCGAAAAGGGCAACAAGGATCTCTTCGCTCAAGAGACTCTACTCATGCCGTCCTCGGCCGGTATCACCAGCGAGATTCGCAGGAATCCTAACGCGATCGGTTACGACGGCCTCGGCTATGTGACCGAGCATGAGAAGATCATCGCGGTGGCCGCCAAGGCCCGCACACCCTATGTCCTGCCCTCGGCGGAGACCGCGTCCGACAAATCCTATCCGCTCTCGCGCTATCTCTTCATGATCACCTCCGGCGAGCCCCGCGGTGAGATCGCAGCCTATCTGGACTGGATCATCGGCCCCGACGGACAGGCCATCGTGCGCAAGCTCGGTTTCGTACCCTTGTCCGGCTCACCTTGAGCGGCAGCGGCAAGGGCCGAAGACGGGTGACCTTGGCAAGCGAGGGAGGGCAGGAGTGACTCGAGGGAGTCAGGCAAGGATCGGCGGTAGGGGTTGGCTAACGCTTCGCGAAGGAGCCATCGAGCTTCTCATCCGCATCTGCGGCGTCTCGGCCATCGCCATCGTCGCCTTCATTTTCTTCTTCCTTTTGCGCGAAGGGCTCCCCACCTTGAACGAGGTCAAGCCATCCGCTCTCTTCGGGCAACGCTGGTATCCGATCGAGGGCTTCTTTGGGTTCATGCCGCTCGTCTATGGCTCGATCCTGGTGACGGTGCTGGCCCTAGTCATCGCCGTCCCCCTCGGGATCACGACGGCCATCTATCTTGGAGAGCTCGCTCCCCCCTGGCTTCGCGACATCCTCAAGCCGATGATCGAGATCCTCGCCGGCATCCCTTCCATCGTTCTGGGCTTTCTCGGGTGGGTAGCGCTCGCGCCCATCATTCAGCACGCCGGCGCGCCCACCGGCCTCACCGCCTTCACCGGCGGCTTGATCCTCGCCTACATGGCGCTGCCCACCATCATCTCGATCGCCGAGGACGCAGTGGATGCAGTGCCGAAGACCTATCGCGACGGCGCCCTGGCCATCGGCGCCACCCGCTGGCAGACCATTTATCGGGTGATCCTCCCTGCCGCACGATCGGGGCTGGTGACCTCGGTGATGCTGGGCGTCGGTCGCGCCATCGGCGAGACCATGGCGGTCCTCATGGTGACCGGCAACGCCGCCAACATTCCCCTGGGCGCGCGGATGGTATTCGAGCCGGTGCGCACCATGACCGCAACCATCGCCTCCGAGATGGGCGAGGTCGCGCGGGGAAGCCCCCACTACCATGTGCTGTTCACCCTCGCCATCGTGCTCTTCATCATTACTTTCATCATCAACAGCGCCGCCGCCAGTCTGATTGGAAGCGGTAGCAGGCGCCGATGACCGAGAACAAATGACTCGACAACAAACTCAGCGACTGGCCTCGACGATGATTACCCTGGTGGCGACGATCGCCACTCTCCCCGTCATGGCGGTCATCCTGTTCATCATCATCAAGGGTGCCCGGGCCCTCAGCTGGTCGTTCCTGACCACGCCCCCGAGCTCCGGGATGACCGCAGGGGGAATCATGCCCGCCCTTCTGGGGACGGTGTATCTGACCCTGGGGACCGCGCTCGTCTCCATTCCGCTGGCGATCGGGGCCGCCATTTATCTGGCCGAATACGCCTCGAACAACCGCCTGACGGGGGCGGTGCGGTTGGCGATCGTCAACCTGGCCGGAATCCCGTCGATCGTCTATGGGCTTTTCGGGCTGGGAATGTTCGTCCTCTTTCTCAAGCAGGGAACCTCGATCCTGGCCGGGTCACTTACCCTAGGGCTCATGACCATGCCGGTCGTGATCTCGACCGCCGAGGAGGCGATTCTCTCCGTCCCCGCGGAGTTCCGGGTGGTGAGCCTCAGTCTTGGCGCCACGCGCTGGCAGACCATCCGGCACCATGTGCTGCCTCATGCCCTCCCGGGGATACTCACCGGCATCATTCTCGGCCTCAGCCGGGCCGCCGGCGAAACGGCCCCCATCCTGTTCACCGCCGCTGCTTTCTATCTCCCGAGCCTTCCCGACTCAATCCACGAGCCGACGATGGCGCTCCCCTATCACCTCTATGTCATCTCCACCCAGGTGCCGGGAATGCCGCTTACCATTCAGTACGGAACGGCTCTCACTCTGCTTCTCCTCGTTCTCTCGTTGACTCTGGTGGCGAGCGTCATCCGGAGCCGAGTCCGCCGGCGCCGGGAATGGTGAGAGCGATGGTGGATGAACCGACCATCGCCATTCGTGATGTCAGCTTCACTTACGCCGACGGAACTCGCGCGCTCGCGAATCTCACTCTCGACATTCTGCCGCGGCAGATCACCGTGCTCTTCGGCCCGGCTCGCTCGGGCAAGAGCACGCTCTTGCGCCTCCTCAACCGGTTGAGCGACCTCGATCGAGGCGCAACCCATAGCGGCCAGGTTCTCTTCCGGGGACGTGACATCTTCGATCGAGGGATCGATGTGACCGAGCTCCGGCGGAGAATCAGCATGGTGTTCGCGATCCCCAGCCCGCTTCCCGGCTCGATCTGGGAGAACATGACTTACGGGCTGAAGAGAGCGGGGATCGGCGATCGCAGAGAGCTCGAAGAGCGGGTCGAGCAATCCCTGACCCAGGCGGCCCTCTGGGACGAGGTCAAGGATCGACTCCAGACCTCGGCCTTCGCTCTCTCGGGAGGGCAGAAGCAGCGACTCTGCCTGGCGCGGAGTCTGGCCCTCAGGCCCGACGTCATTCTCCTCGACAATCCCACGTCCGGGCTCGACCCGCTGTCGACGGCCACCGTCGAGGCGTCGCTTGCCGAGTTGCGAGCGAGCTATACGATCGTGATGGTTCCGCACAGCGTTCAGCAAGCGGGACGGATCGCCGATCGCGCCACGTTCCTCCTCGACGGGGAGCTCGTCGAGGTGAATACCGC
>JBIOUT010000259.1:0-5711 GCA_044867365.1 Candidatus Eiseniibacteriota bacterium
TTGCCGCCGACGGTCAGGAGATCGGCCATCGAAGGATGAATCTGCTCGTCATAGAGAACCTGGAAGGAGAACATGACATCGTCGGCGGTGAACGGCGCCCCATCCGACCAGTGCACGCCCTTGCGCAGGTGGAAGGTCCAGGTGCGGCCATCGGTTGTCTCCCAGGATTTGGCGAGTCCAGGGATGACCTCCTGGGTGATGTTGTCCTGAGTGGTCAGTCCATCGATCATCGGGCCGAGTATCTCGCGGCTCGACTGCTCGTTCTCGATCATCCCATTGAAGGTCTTGGGATCGCTGATCTCGGCATAGACGATTCGGCCCCCATAACGTCCGGTGCCTGCAAACTGTCCCGGTTCCTCGGGCTTGGGATAATCGTCGGTGCGCGGCGCCTGGGAGCCTTTGGAACCGCCGCGGCCGCAGCCGAATGCGACGAGACCCAGAACGAGAAGCGTGACCATGCGCGTGACCATGGCCGAAGCCCGGCCGGTGGCGAGCCTGCGATTCATCAGCTTCCCTTTCTTTCTCGGCGAGGCGCGCTCGCCGCACTGAAGACGGCGGGGATGGCCAGGATTCCCGCGGGTGGTCTTTGCGCTCGAGGCCGAAACTGTGCGGCTCCGACCCTCCCGAACCGGCTCGATCGCGCTGAGGCGCTCAGAAGGTACCACCGCCGGTCCCTGGCGGCGAGCCGGCCCCTCCTGGCGGAAGCGCCGAACCCGCTCCTTTCGGCGGGAGCGGCGAGCCCGTGGCCTTCTCGACGGGATGGCCCGCCGCCTTCTCGGAACGGGGGGATCTCGATCCCTTGGCGGAAGACGGAGACGCCTTCCCCTGGGTCGGTCCGGGAGAAGCGAAGGTCAGATTGTCGAAGTGGACATGGCCCTGCATGGCGACGAACCCCATCCGTCCCCGCGCATAAGTTTCGTCCTCGGCGGTGACCAGCAGATGGTCGTCACAGTAACCGGCCAGCTTCCCGCCGCGGGCAACGAGGCGAAGACTATGGGGTATTGGACGTGCAGCCAGGAAGGGAAAGAAGGCGGTGGCAAGCGGTGTGATGGATTCGCCGTCGATTCGACCGAGGATGAGCTCATCCGATGCGGCGCCGCCGAGGCTGAGCACGTAGCCGCCGCCAGCGGCTCCCGCACGACAGAGGAGTCCCCCGGAAAACGGACCGCCGGCCGGGCCCCAAATCTTGACGGCGACATCGACATCAGTGCGTTCGGGGCCGGCGAGAAGGCTTCGCGCCAGGCGAGTGCCGTCGGGGATGCAGCTGTGGCCATAAGCGGAATCATGGGGCGCCCAAGTTCCCGAGAGCGGAGTAAAGGCGCGGCGGGTCGCGGCTGAGTCGGTGAAGCTGTAGCTTCGCTCACCCGACGGCACCCGGCCGGTCACCACCGTCGAGGGGCGACTCTCATTGCCGGCGACATCGACCGCGGTCACCACATAGCTCCAGCTCTCCCCCGGCGAGACGGCGAGGTCCCGATATCGGTCCTCTTCGTAGACCTGATCGAGGAGAAGCGTGTCCTTCGCTTGGCGAAACCGCGGGTCGGCGCTGCGAAAGATGCGATAGGTGCCGACATGATGATCGTCCGCCGCAGGAGCCCACCGGATCTCGAGCCCGACGGTCACCGGGTTCACCTCGACTTCGGCCGGCGCATTCGGCGGACGCTGGTCGGCGAAGGTGCGAACCACTTGCAGGCCTTCGTCCAAACCTCGCGCCACCCGCTCCGAGGGCTCGCCCTGAGTGAAGAGGTAGCCTCGCAACCCGTGGCTCGGGATCCCATCCGTGCGGAATTTCCCCGTCGCGGTGCGGCCCGCGTGGCGCACGGCAAAGTTCTCGATCGAATCGGCGGTGAGGACCTGGACGTCGGCCTCGCCGTGGATCCCGAGGGCGGCTAAATCGACGGCGAACCCGGTGGAATCGCGCACCGCGGTCGACAGATTAGCGGTGACGAGGAGCGCCGCTCCGTCGCCGAGGCGATAGACCGTGGACCAGAATGCGAGGTTGGAGGGCGCCACCACCGCCCGCACTCCAGGAGGCCAAAGGTCGACATGGCTCCCCGGATCGATGATTCGAAGCACCTGCCAGAGAGGAAGCGCCCACTCCCCGCCGACGAAGGCGCTGCGCTTCGGCCCGTGACCCAAGGGGACGATGGGCACTCCCCCGATCGCTGCGGCCACCGCTACCGCCCGCGGACCTTGCATCGCCTTGGCCGTACCGAGCGGGCATGGGGTGGCGAATCCGAAGCCGCCGTAATAGGCGTTGATCAGGGTCGAGTTGCCGGCGCGCCACTCGGCACGTTCGGTGCCGAAAGCGACGCCGTCGGCGAGGAGCCCGAGCGTCATGTCGGGAGCTTCGAGACCGGTATGAATGATGATGATCCCATCGGGTCCGAGACCGCGACGCAACGCTTGCCCCCAGGCGAAGGTGGCCTGCGCTGGGTAATGTTCTCCGTTAGCTTCTTCCGAGTCGGGAATGGCGCCGTAATGGGCGGATGCCTCGTTCAGATAAAGCCCATCGAGCCCGATCTCGCGCGCCCAGCGCCCCAAAGCTTCGCCATCGCCGTGAGGAACGGTCGTCGCCAGGCAACGGAGATTGACTTCGTGGGCAGCCTTGATGAAGTCATGGAGCGCGCCCTCGCCAACCCATTCGTTTTCGACTGCCATCGATCGACTTTCGAAGGCCGAATGGGCAGGAGCGGAGGAATTGCTCCCGGGGGATTGAAGGTTTCTGCCGGCGGGGGCGTTTGTATCCGGGAGACTTTCGCCGACGGGCGGGGAGCTTCCCGAAAGGCCGACGATGACGGCACTCGCTCCGGACTGGGCCAAGGCATCGAGGGCATCCGGGGTGGGATATGCCCTGCCGGTCCCACCCTCTTCACTCCAGGAGGCGATCCGATGTCCAGCGAGTCGTGATCGAGCAGGGGCTCGTCCGAGCAGGAAGCCCCAGCGGTTGCGGTAGTGGTAGGGCCCGGTGAGCTCGACCGGGTTCTCTCCTTCCACTCGCAGCCAGAAGCTGAAATGCCGGCCGTCCTTGACCGATGACACCACGCGACCTTTGGAACTTCCAAGAGGACGGTCGGATTCGATGATCAGTTGAAGTTGATTCGAGATATTGCCGGCGGTGCCCAAGGCCAGCCCAAGATTGGAGGCGAAGGGGACCGTGAAGGTGAGTTTGGGCTCGAGAAAGCCCGACCCTCGGACGACCCCACTCTCCCAGTGCCAAAAGCTGAGGGTGTAGCCGTTCGGCTCGACCGGCCAGCCGATGGAGGCTTGCCGCACGGTTTGAAGTGGCGCACCGGCGGGAAGCTCGAGATCGAGATCGACGAACACCGCGCCTTCGCGCCAGACGGTATAGTTCTGGCGGAGGTCCAGTGCTGAGGCTTTCCCCTCTTCGGTGGCGGGGTGGGAGTGGGTAGTGACGACCACCCGATCGGGAGACTCTTCACTGATGGTCGCGGTGCCGCTCGAGTTGGAGCCCAGGGTGCCGCCCGGCGTGTAGATCATCAATCCGGGGACCGAAGTCCGCCGGGCCCCCTTCCCCACCAGCTCGTGCCACTCGACACCGTCGTGAAGACGGATCGAGGTCAGGTCACCGGCACGGGCGGCGGACCACGTGAGGGCAAAATGTCCGCCTTCGACAGTGATATCGGCGCCGCTCTTGGAGACTCGGAGAGGGGCCGGATCGATCTCGGCGGCGAGTGCGGCTCGAAGACACGGCGAGAGTGGAGAATGGACGAAGCCGGCGACAAGGAGAGCAGCGAGGATCGCCCCCGCGCGGCGGATGAATCTCACCGAAGCGTTCCGAGTCGGGGTCTGAGTCGGTTGATTCGGGTTCCGGGGCGGCTGGGTCGGATTCTGAGTCGCGTCGGCTCTCCGGCGCGTGATTCGGGACGAGTCGCGAGAAGAGCCGAAGCCGAGCGGCGGGCCCGCCGCGTGCGATACCGGTGCGGGGGACAGGCAGCAACCGGACCTTCGAACGCTTTGAACGCTAACCCGAGGCTCTCCGACTGTCAACGGCGGCTCTGGTTGCATCTTCCCTCTCCATGGGGGACGTCACGATCTCCTTGTTGTGGCCCGGACCGGCAGTTTCCAGGCCGGTCACTCGAACGCTTTCGAGCCGCCTCTCCGCTTCCCGCCGAACCATCTCGGGCAGCTCGCCCGCTTGAACCAAGGATCCAAAACGCGATGCGAGCTCAGTGCGCACCGCATCGATGAGCTCGGCCGACTCGACTCGGCGGCCGAGGGCGCTCGAGACATCGACTGTCTCCGCCTCCAGGCGAGCGGCGAGCGCCGAGCGATCTGCGCCGGCCGATGGGAGGAATTGAGCGAGGCGAGCCTGCTCGGGGCCGAGGAGCAGAGAGCCATGCTGCAGGAAGGCATGGGTGAGCCGCCGCTGGGCGCTGCCACAGATCTTGCGACCCGCGTGCACGAGCTCGTGGCCGTAGGCGACGGCGAAGCAGGCGGCGATCAAGGGGTTCGCGTCACTGTTGACGCCGCTCATCGCGTCATTTACCACGACATTCGCCGCGTTCGAACCACTCGCCGCGTTCGCATCACTCGCCGCAGCAGCAATCGCGCCACTTTTCGAAGCTCGCTCGAGATGGCGGGCCGTTCGTCCAGGGGCCAGGTTGGTTTCCACACCCAGCTGCGCCAGGGCGGCCGCCAGCACCGCCGTGACTCTGCGATATGTGTCATGGAGGGTCGAGCCCCAGATCGGATCGGGTATGCCGCCGACCAACGAATACGTGAGCTCGTGGGCATGATAGACGGCCTTTCCTCCTGTCGAGCGGCGCACGACCGCAATCCCGGCGCGAGCAAGCTCCGGCAGGTCGAGCTCCGCGGCCGCCGATTGGAGCCGGCCGATCGATATCGCAGGCGGCGACCAGCCGAAGAGTCGCATCCAGGTGCCGGAGAGCGCGCCACTTTGACGGAGGTCGAGAAGCGCGTCGTCCACCGCCATGTTCCAGGCGGGATCGCAGAGTCCATCTTCGACGAGGTGAATGGGATCGTGGGTCATCATCGTCATGAGGCTGCGCTCGAGAGCGCCCGCATGGAGCCCTCGCTCGCTCCGCCCAAGCCTAGCATTCGCTCCGGACCGGGGCACCTCATGCGCGGAGCCAGGACCATGCGGTCGCCGGGTGATGAAGGGCTGTTCAATCGCATATCCCCGCGGAATATGAGGAGCGGTGGGCCTCCCCTGCGGCGGCCGATTTCCCACACGAGGTCATTGGGCGCCCGGCCGCGCACGCGAATCGCCCCGGTTCCATGCTGCTGCCCGACGTGATGGACGGCACAGAGACAGGTCTTATTCCAGAGGCAGTCGGGACCGCCCTGGCCCTGATAGATGAGATGATGCGAATGGAGATTGGCGCGCATGGTGCAGGTGGGTACGGTGCATTCCCAACCGTCTCGCTCCAAATCGGGGAAACGCGCTTTGAGGGCATCCAGCTCGGGGTCCGAGGTGGATTCAAGGAAACCAAGGAGCAGAATCTCGAGACGACGCCATTCGGGATAGAGAATCGTTTCCGGCTGACAGGAATCGAGGCCGGCCTGGATGAAGGGGATGAGATCGTTCGGACACCAGAAACGGATACAGGCGATCAGGAGCTCAGGCTGGGGTACCTGCAGACCATCGTCGAGGCCGACGATGCGGGGCAAGGCGCCGGGGCGGTCGGGAGGTAGAGCGACGGCAAGGGGCAGGTCGCCGGGATCAT
>JBIOUT010000260.1:0-5338 GCA_044867365.1 Candidatus Eiseniibacteriota bacterium
TCGAAGGCGGCCGTGCCGAAGGCGCCGAGGAGGAGGCCGCCGCGCTCGAGGCGCTCGATGCTGCCGTCTTGCCGGCGCAAGAGCGGCGGATTGTGGCCGCCGTTCGAGTAGGCGAGCTTGAGCTCCCGGCGGTCGATTCGAGCGAGAAAGAGAGTGATGAACTCGCGCTCGCTCGTCGACTCGTGGATCAGCTGGTTGAGAGTGACCATCATCTCGCTGAGCGAGTCCGCCTCGCGCGCCCGACTGCGGAGCGCCGCACGCAGCATCGACATGAGAAGCGCCGCCGGCACTCCCTTGCCCGAGACATCCCCGATCGCCACCAGGAGCTGATCTTCTCCCACCTCCATCACATCATAGTAATCGCCGCTCACGAACTTGGAAGGCACGTTGCGCGCCACCAGGTCGAGCGGAGGCGTGGGTGGAAAGCGGTCGGGAAGGAAGCTCTGCTGCACCCGGCGGGCGAAGCTGAGCTCCTCCTCGAGCAGCGTCTTGGCCACCGACTCGCGATGGAGATGAGCGTTCTTGATCGCCACTCCGGTCTGGTCGCCGAGGGTCGAAAGCAGAGCCCGGTCCTCGGCGTTGAATCCGCCGCCGGTGAGCTTGCCGCCGAGAAGCAAGAGCCCGAGGAGCTCCTTGCCGTGGCGCAGCGGCACGGCGAGGAGAGGCTCCGGCGCGACATCTTCCTCTCCGGCCAGGATCTGATCGAGCTCGATCAGATCTTCCGGCGACTGGAAGGCCAGGCGTTCCTCGATGGCTTGCATGAGCGAAGATGAAAACGGCTCGAGACCGAATCCCGCCGCTTCGATGAGCGGCGCCCCTGAGTTCGGACGCACCAGCAGCCGGCAATAGCGGATCATCATGCTCGATTCGAGCATGTCGCCGACCTTGCGCCCGATCTCGCGCAGGTCGAGCACGGTCGAGACATCGTGGGTGATCGCCCGCAGCACGCGCCGGTAATCGGCTCGCTCCCCGATCAAGAGCTCCTCGAGCTTCTCCCCCACCCGGGCGAGGACCGGCTGGAAGAGGAGGAGAGCCACCACCAGGACCGCGATCTCGAAGGCTTCGGCATCGATGCCCATCAGTCCGGCCACCGTCGCATGCAAGCGGCGGACGAGGGTGATGTAAAAGCCGAGGAGGACGGCGGTCGTCGCCCCATAGACGATGGAGCGGCGCGCGAGCAATTGCACGTCGAGGAAGCGATAGCGGACGATCGCATAGGCGATCGACAGGCCGCCGAGCCCCAATCCCGCCACGATCAGGCCCGCTCGCAGCAGGGGATCCATGGTGAATCCGGCCAACACCGGCACCGGCACCGCCAGTGAATAGAGGCTTAGACACCCGCCGACTCCGGCGAGGATCATGCGCATCTGGCTCCGCAGCCGCGGGTTGGTGGTGCCGCGGTAAGAAGCGATCAAGAGGCCGATGGCGGTGATCATGATCACCAGATTGACCAGGGGATAGAGTGTGGCGTTGATCTGGTAGACGAGGAAGAGGGTCAACCCGGCGAACCCGGCCACCGGCTCGAGAGCGGGGAAACGCGCCGCCAGCGGCTTGAACTGGAACTGTCCGCTGGTGCCGCCGGCCACCAGCAAACCGAGATGGAAGACATAAGGCAGGAAGAGAAGCCAGCTGAGCCAGCGAAAGCGCCGGACCACTCGCCGCTCGCTCGGATAAATCAGGGCGAAGAAGAGGAAGGTGGGAAAGAAGAACTCCCAGGCATAGGCGAAGCTTCGCAAGAGACCCGCCTGCGCCTTGAGCGCTTTGGGATCGCGCAGCGCAATGACAAAGTCGGCGGCGCCGAGGAGCGCTCCGGCGCCGCCGAAGAAGAGCATGCCCGCGGTCACCCAATTGAGCCGCTGCCGTGGTCCCTCGCGGATGATCACTCCGGCGAGGAGAAGGGCGACCGCGGCGACCGCGAAGGTGACCGTGGCGAGAAGGTACCCGCTGTCCATGAATGCGTTAGGGGCCAGACCGCCGATCAGAGACTCATGAGCACATGGGAAGGAACCCAGCCGCTGAGGGTCGGGGTGAGCTGGATCTCGCTCCAATCGCCGGCTTGCCGCTCGACGCGAACCGACGTGCCCTCGTGCAAGCTGAAGCGGGAGGAGTAGGACTCGCCGGGACCGGCGCGCACCGCCACCTCGGGAATCACGAGCACCGCTCGTTGGAGCCCCACCGAGTCGTGCACCTTGACTGCCGCGATCGCGCCGACGAGACCGAAAGCAATGAAGAGACCGACGGTGACGTGGCGCGCCACCCGCTTGAGCCGCGTCCGGCCCAAGCGGGTGACCGCCGCCGCACCCACTCCCAGCCAGAGGAGCGCCGAAGCTCCGCGCACCATCTCCTCGGCGGAAATCGAATCTTTGAATCGGACGAGCGCATCGAGAAAGGCCGAGTTCTCGGTTTCCGGCATGACATCGACGACCAGGCTGCGGGCATAGGCCAGATTGGCCCGGATGTCGGGAGCCCGCGGATCGAGGGTGCGCGCCCGCTCGTAGTAGACGATCGCCTCGCCGAGCTCCCCGGACTTGATGAGGGCGTTCGCCAGATTGAAATAAAGGGCCGGAGACTGGTATCCGCGGTCCACGAGCTCGTTCCAGACTCGAGCCGCCTCGGAGAAACGGCCTTCCGAATAAAGACGGCCGGCCAGCGCGAATTGTTCATCGCGATTGGGCAAAGCCTCGGACGGGGTGCGGCCTCGTGGCGCAAGCCCCTGTGGGGCAAATTGTTGGGCCGCCACCCCGGGCTCCGGGCGCCCCCGATTCGCGGAGTCAAAGACGCCTGGCCCGCCGGCTCGTGCCGGCGGCTCATCCCCCACGGCTCGCCCCGCCCAGGCCATGGCGATAATGATCGTCAGAGCGGGAAGGCGCCGACCTTCCCGTCCCACCCGAGTGCGCGCGCGGCTTATCGCCCAGAGCCCTTTTCCCCGGCAAGACATGGCCGGGACCGATGGTAACTCGCGAATGCTGGGGCCGCCAGCCGCTGAGCTCGCGCGCGCGCGCGCGAAGTCAGAGCCCGGCGCGCGGCAAGGCGCGCAAGAGCGACTCCGCCTCGGCCATCACTTCGCGCCGGGCGCCATCGGCGCCGGGTGCAAAACGCCCGAAATCACAGCGTTCGAGACAGGTGGTGAAGGCTTCGATGAGGGCGGGATCGATGCGGCGGCGCTCGAGCTCGGCGCGAGCTTCGGTGGCAGTGAGGCTCGCCGCCGCCAGGTTGGCGCGATCGCTCACATAACCGAGCAAGGCCTGGGCCACTGCGCCGTAGAAGGCCCGCGGCTCGCCGCCCGCCAGTTGCGCGCGAGCCTCCTTGAGGCGGCGCCGGGCTTCTTTAGCCGAGCGACGGTGGCGCGCATAACCGGTATCCCCCTCGACCTTCTCGCGGTGACGAGCGAAGAGCTCGACTGCAGCGAGCCCGCCGAGCGGAGCGAGTTGCAAGAGCCAGAATCCCAGACTTTCCCACGGCGGACCTCGCCGCGGCCGCAGCCCGGGATCCCCGGTGCGGATGAAGCGGAGGTTGGGGCCGCTCGAAGCGGCGAGGAGATGGGTCCCGCCGGTCGCTCCGACCGGCGACGTGCCGCCTCCGCCTTCGGCGACCTCGAGAGTGAGCGGGTTGGTTCGCAACGTCTCGTAACGTCCGAGATCGGGGCGAAACGCCGATATCGAGATCGCGGGCACGGTGTAGCTGCCCGAGGCCTCGGGGATGAGGACGCGAGTGAGCTTCTTCACCCCGCCGGCGACGCTGCCTTCCCGGCGGTCATCCACCGTCACCCCGGAATCGAATGCGCGAAGCCCGGCGACCTCGGGCACTTTCGGATCTCCGACCGCGCGAATGTTGCCCTGCCCGGTGAGGGTGACGGTGAGGGTCGCCGCCTCACCCACGTGCACTCGCGGGAGATCGAGACTCGACTCGATGCGGAATTTGCCGACCGCGCCCGCCCAATCCCCGGGCCGACCCTCGCGAGGGAGCGGGCGGACGTTCATGCTGATCGGCTGGCTGCGGACCGTTCGCCGCTCGCCGGCGCCGAAGCCGCTGAAAAAGTTACTGAATGGATCCCTGGCAAAGGGATCGTCCTCGATGACGCACTCGACTTCCGCCGGACCGATGGTCAGCTCACCGGCATCGGTGGCGAAAAGCGCCGACCGGAGCTCGGTGACATGGTACTTGCGGCCGTTGACCTCGGTGTAATAGGTGCGCTCCCCGGGGAGCTGCTCGACCCAGAAGCCGGTGGCGGCGGGAGCGCGGTAGTCGGGGCGATCGAGGAGTCGCACCCCCTGGTAGAAGCGGACGGTGAGGGTGACCTGCTCGCCCACATAGGCGCTCTTCGGCTCGACCTCGGCGGTGACGAAGACTCCCTTTGAATCAGCCGGGCCGCCCCGTCTCGACCGGGGCGGAGGGGAGGGCGCGGCAGGGCCGGGACTCATCGGCGCCGACGACCCCGCCTCGACCCTCACCTCGAGCGGCCGGGAGATGTAACGATTGTTGCCGTCGACGACCGCGATCGGCGGAATGGTGAAAGTCCCCTGGCGGCGCGGCGCCAATATATAGGTGTAGACGGTCGAGCTCGACATCTGCCCGTTGATGAACGAGAAGTTGCGCGAGCTCCCGGCCGGGAAGACGGCGAAATCGGGAAGCTCGGGAAGCTCGGGGGTAGCCGCCCGCCCGCTCCCCATCACCGTCACCGTGAGGGTGATCCGCTCGTTGACTCCCACCACATCCCGGTCGAGGGCCGCTTCGACGGTGATATCGGCCGTCGCCGGCCGAGGATGGACGAGAAGAGCGGCCAGGGCGCCCGTTGCAACGAGCACCCCGGCCGAGATCGACCGCCGGGCCGGCCGGTTACCAGTCCTTCTCGACATCGATCCGGCGCCCACGGCTGCGGAAGCGCTCCCGCAGTAGCTTCTGCTCATCGTTCCCCAACGCCTCGAGCAATCGAGTCGCCTCGGCGGCGGTCATCTTTTGCTCATCTCCCGCCGATTCCTGCGCCTGTCCGTTATTTTCTGCGCCGGCGGACTCGGGAGACCCTTGCTTCTCCTCTCCCTGCCGGGGGTTCTGGTTCTGCTCTTGCTGGCCCTCACCCGGCTTGGGCTCGCCGTTCTCCGGATTCTGTCCTCCCTGATTGGGAGGCGTCTGATTCTGTTGCTGGTTGCCGGACTGCTCTTGATTCTGCTTCGAGCTTTCTCCGCCTTGCTGCCCTTGCTTTTTCTTGTCTTGCTGTTTGTCCTGTTGCTTCTTTTGCTGCTCCTGCTTCTTCTGCTGCTCGAGCTTGCGGAGCGCGAGCTCCAAATTCCATCTCGCGTCGTCGTCCCGTGGGTTCCGCCGGAGCGCCTGCTTGTAGGCC
>JBIOUT010000261.1:0-6321 GCA_044867365.1 Candidatus Eiseniibacteriota bacterium
CTCGACTGCGGCGACGAAGCCGGCCGGCTCCACCACCTGGATTACATCCCGGAACTCCTCCACCCCGGCGATCGCAGTCGAGACGATGGGGCGCCCGGTCGTCAAGTAATCATAAATCTTGAGTGGGTTGTTGCCGGCGGTATGGGCGTTGAGCCGATGCGGGATGAGGCAGACATCGAAGAGCGCCAGATAAGCGGCAAGCTCCCGGTGCGGGACCGCAGGATGGAATAGCACATTCGGAAGCTCAGGAAAGCGGCGATCGAAATCGAGCTGCACCACTCCCAAGAAGAGGATGGTCCAATCGGGATGTCGCCCGGCCAGGTCGACCACCAGATCGAGATCCACACGATGCTCGTTGATGAATCCGCAATAGCCGAGGACCGGGCGGCGCAGGCGGCTCCGGAGTTCGAGGAGCTCATTCCCTTGATGAGCCGTGTCTTCCACCTCTTCCGCGATCGCTGCGAGCCCGGTCGCATTGGGCACCACTTCCACTCGAGCTCCCATCCCCCGGGCACGCGAGGCGAGGAGGTCGTTGACCGCGAGAACCAGGTCGGCTTGTCGCACCCGCTCCTCGGTGAGCGATTGCATCGCCCGCTTGGCCGTAGGGTCGCGCGGAAACTGGGCAAAGTCGTCCGACCAGTCGAAGACCTGGAAGGCCGCCTCCTTGTCGACGAGAGCGATGAGCTCGTCGGTCTCCTCCCGCACTCCATTGACGAAGAGAAGAAACGGCCGGTCGCGGAAGCGGCGGAGCGATGAAGCGATCAGCGATCGATCCAGGCGCCCGAGCGTTGCCGAGCGGCCGCGAAAAGGGACGAGGTGGATCGGAGTCATGACCTCGACGCCGGCGAGCGGGTGGTGCGGCCACACTCCTCTCCAGCTGTAGCGGCGGAGCGAGTGGAGATCGGCGGCCAGACGGCGGGGCGAGGTGATGAGCGCGACCTCGGGGTTGACGAAGACGATGCGCTCGATCGCCGGCCGGCGGGCGAGAGCGGCCATCAGACTCTGATTCCGCTTCCACATCGGGCTCCACGGGTGGTAACCGAAGCAAAGGACCGGGAAAGGTGGGGCGAGCCGGGAGTCGGTCATCGCGATCAACCGGCGGCGGCGGCAAAGCTCCGCGTCGCGGGGTGGCCGGAGATCATCTGCCGCCGCAAGAGGGCAAAGGTCCCTACCGCTCCCAGCCGCCCATGCGCATCCAGGCGCCGGTCGAGATGCGCCTTGAATAAATCCGCCAGCTGTTCGGTGTCGAAGAGATCGTCGAGGAGCTCGCGATCCTCGATGAGACCGGCGAAGAAGTCCCGAGATCCCTGCCGGATCCAATCATCCACATGCGCATACTGCCGGTAGTCGTGGGGATGGAAGAAGCCGCCGGTGAGCTTCGGCAGCCCCTGCCACCGCAACCATTCGAGCCGCTGCCGCAAGGCGAGGAGTGGGCGCGGCCCGGCGAGAGCGAGTCCGGTCGCGGTGCGCGGCACCCGCGCCAGCTCGGGAAACTCGCGGACGATGAGCCGGCAGTAAGCGGCCTGGCCGAGCCGCTCGCTGAGCGGCAGACCGAGGAGCGCGTCGATCACCTCGTGATCGACGAAGGGGCAGGCGACCACACCCGCTTCTCCGAGCGTCGTGAGCTGATAGGCGATGAGCCGCCGCTGGCGGAGCTCGAGATCGACACGGTCGGCGCCGGCGTACGGACCGTCGGCGCGGCGATAGGCGGTGAGAAAGGCGTCGAAGGCGGCGCCGCTCGCTTCACGAGCCACCGGACGGCGCAACACCCGGGCGAGCTCGTCGTCACTGAACCCGATTCGATAATGACGATCGAAGAGGGCGCGGGCGCGGGCTTCCCGGGCGAGCGGCAAATCGTCCGGTCGCACCCAGGCAAGATGCGCCCCGGTCAAGGAGTCGCCGAGAAAGCCGCTCAACACCAGATGCGGCCGGCGGGCGAGCGGAGAGTTGAGACACAGGATGTGAAAGTTCTGAAGCGGGGCTTCGCCGTCGGTGAGATAGACCCCGCGCGGGCCGAAACGCGCCATGTAGTCGGGGCGGAGCGGGACCGCCTCATGCCGGGTCTCGGCGGCGCGGGCGAGCCGCAACCCGAAGCGAACGTCCCAGGAGTGTTCGTGACCGTAGGAGAACGTATTGACCGCGATCCGATCCCGGGTGAAGCCGAGAAGGGTGCGCGAGTCGAGTCCCCCGGAAAGCGGCAGCGCCACCGCCAGCGGCCGCGGATGGTTCGAATCCAGGATGCGGGAGACGGCGTTCTCGAGCGCCGAGCGCAAGCACTCGGTCGCCTGGCCGGAATCGAAGGATCGGTCTTCCGGCGGCGGCGGCTCCCACTGCCGGTGGATGAGGAGTTTTCCGGCGTGCCAGGTGGCGAGGCTTGCCGCGGGAAGGAGTCGGACATCAGGGAAGAGGGTGCGGTCCTCGAGCGGATACCCCACCTGAAGAAGTTGCCCGAGGGCGCGAAAATCGACATCCGATCCTGCGGCCAGCGCGCGGGCGCGACTCGCCACCAGGAGCCGGTTGCCGGCCACACGGTAATAGAGGCGACCGATTCCGAGCCGGTCGTTGACGAGAGTGCCCGTCGCCGTCTGCTCGTCCCACAGGCAGGCGGCGACCACTCCGTTCAAGTCGGCGAGCGCTTGCGGTCCGCCGCCTGCGGCGAGATCGAGGAGGCGCTCGGCGAGCGGCTTTCCGCGTACCCCGAGGCCGGGAACCGAACCGGCGATGACCAGGATGCGCGGCCCGCGACGAGCCACCCCGCCCTCCTCCCCGCCGATTCCCAGCGACACGTGGGCGAGCGCTGCTCCATCCCCCGTCATGAGCGAGGGGACATCGGTCGGCCCCAGCCGCTGAGCGGCGATGAGCGGGGCGAGGGCGGAACCTCCCGCCCCCACTCCGATCACCGCGGCCAGTCTTGCCATGTCCCCGCCTCCACCGCCATGTCGGCGGGGGCGCCGTCCTCTTTGCCCTGATCTCGCGCTCCGCGACTCATGCGGCTTCTCAACCGGCGGACATCTCCTGCGAGCTCGGACACCAGGGCCCGCACTTCGGGGAAGGGGCCGCGAAGAATGACCACACCATAGACTCCGACTCCGATGGCCGCCGAAGTGAAGAGGAGGGCCGCGGACGTCGAGCCTAGAACCGGCCCGAGGAGCGCCTGCCAGCCGAGAACGACCGCCGCCATCACCCCCGAGGCGATGAGCGGCGGCGCGAGCGCCTCAAGATAAGTGCGCCATTCCATGCCGGTGAGTTGGCCGAGAAGCGATTGCATCATGAAGAGCATCGCCAGTGACGCCACCACCACCGCCATCGCCACCCCGGAGGTACCGAACCAGCTGCCGATGTATGTGCCGCCGAAGAGAAGCACGAGATAAACGAGTTGCCTGCGCACCTCGGCCGCGATCTTGCCCTTGGCGTCGACGATCGAGCCGACGTAGGTCGATACCGCCTTCATCATTCCCGCCACACACATGATCTGGAGCGGCAGCACCGCCGGCATCCACTTCTCGCCATAGACCACTCGGATGAAGCTCGGGGCGACGATCCCGAGGCCAACGAGGAATGGAAAGCTGGCGAGGGCGGTTGCGGTCACCACTTTCGAATAACCGGCGATCAGCCGTGGATTGTCGTCCTGGATGCGGGCAAAGGTCGGGAACAGGACAGCCATGATGACTCGCGACAGCTGGGTGAGCGGGAGGGTGATGAGTCCGTACGCCCGGCTATAGAGCCCGAGATTGACCGCGCTCAGACGGCGCCCGACGACGACTTGATCGACATTGACTGCGCAGTAATTAAGGACCCGCTTCAAGGTGAGCCCGGCGCCGAAGCCCACCAGGTCGCGAAGGGCTTCGCGGTCCCAGGCGAGAGCCGGCCGCCAGCCGGCGCTGGCGATGAGAAGGACCGCACGGGCGAGTGATTGCACGATTCCCGACCAGGCGATCGCCCACACCCCCATCCCACTCAAGGCGAGGGTGATCGCCGCCGCACCCTGCACCACCCCGGCGACGGTCTCGATGAATGCGGTATCGCGGAACCGCAGGCTGCGGTTCATCAGCGAGAAAGAGACCGAGCTTGCGGCGTTGATGATGAAGTTCCAGGCGGTCAGCGCGAGCACCGGGCCGGCGATGGGAGTGCGGAACGCTCGGCTCACGAGCGGCGAGAAGAGGGTCAGGAGAACGACGATCCCGGCCGAACCGATCAGATTGGCGGCGAGCATCGAACGCGGGTGAGCCTCACGGATGGTGGGTCGCTGGACGAGCGCCGTACCCAGTCCGAAGTTCGACACGGTCGCCGCGAGCCCGGTGAAGATGCCGGTGATGGCGAAGATTCCGAAGTCCTCGGGAGCCAGGAGTCGGGCGAGGACGACGCCGATGCCGAACTGGAAGAGCTGGTTGGCCAGATTGAAGCCGAGGACCCAGGCGATGCCCTTCTTGGCCTGTGCGCCGTGGCTCGGGCTCATTCGCCCCCTCCGCGGGCGGCCACTCGAATGGGGACCGCCTGCCTGGTGGAAAGCGAAGGACGGATGAGCGAAGGGATGGAATCACGCCGGGCAACGATGGTGTCGATGTCCCGTCCGATGGCCACAGGATGGCGGACCAATCGGCGAAGGCGCTCCCTCAGGGGCGGTGAGAAATGGCGGTTCTCGCCGCCGACCAGGTTGAGATCGGCGAGAATCCACAGCCGCCGTCCGCCCTCGGCGGCGAGCATCTGGTCGAGCTCCTCGGCGCTGACGATGCAACGGGCGCCGGTCACGTGATGAATCACGACGCCATCGCGCATCAATCGCTCCGCCCGCTCCGAGACGATGTAATCCACCCGCCCAAGGTAGTGCCAGTAGATCGACGCCCAGTAGGTGGGGCCGACCACCACGATACGATCATCCGGCTCGAGCTCGGATCGCACCCGGTTTGCGGCGCCGACATGGTCCTGATGAAAGAAAGAATAGGGACCCCAGTTGAGGACCGCGCGCACTGGATCCTTGGGAGTCGCATAGTCGCGGCGGAGTAGGCGAACAATCTCGGGCGGCGACAGATCAGGGGAGACGAGAACGGCGAGGAGGAGGATGAGCGCGGCTTCCACTCCCCTCCGGCCGGGGAAGCGCCGCCCGGCGATGGCGGCCAGGGTGTCGGCGGCGCCACACACGAACCGCACCCCCGAGACAAGCGCCAGGGCGAACAGGACCAGCACGAACGGGTAGAGATGAAAGTGGTAGCGCGACTCGTTGTGGATCTCGCGGGTCATGCTCGCTCCGAGAAGCGGAATCAAGAGCGCCGCCGAGGCATAGAGATCGGAGGCGCGATTGCGATCGCGCGCGAACCGGACCAGGAGAACCACCAGGCTCACGGCGACGACGACACTCATCGCCGGCCAGCCCTTCATGAACCAGGACACCGCCCGCTCTCCCACCGGCGGATAGCGGAAGAAGGCATCGGCAATCGAGTACGGCATGCCCCAGCTCGTCAGGCGGGCTTGCGGGTGGCCGAGAAAATAGATCCCCCAATAGAGGGCGAGCGCCGCCGAGCCGGCGATCGCCGGCCCAAGCGGCCGGCGCTTGAGCTCGCCGAGCCCGCCGGGCAAGAGGACGAGATAGGCGGCGAGACCGACGACCACGAGCGCGAACATGTGGAGGAATGCCGCCCCCAGGATGCCGAGGGCGAACAGGGTGCGCTTCCCTCTCCCGGGGGTTGCAAGGGCACTGGCGGAAACCACACCGGTCAATCCGGCCAAGGCGATCGCCCCGATGATCGCCGGCAGATCGCGCCATCTCAGGTCCCAGGGCAAGCTGATCGCCGGCACCAGGAGATGGTCGCGAACGAAGCCGAGGAAAGGACCTCCGGGCGGACCGGGCATGGGCTCGGCTCCTACTTCTCTGCCAAGCGGCGCCGCAGCGACTGCCGTCAGATGACGGACGAGGAGCCTCCCCTCGACTCCGTGGTAAGCGACCCAGAGGGCGCCGAAGAGGAGCGCAGGGACGAGAAGCCGCCACTTCCCACGGCCGCTCAGCCGGGCGGGCAGCCGTTCCGCAGGCAGGAAGGCGGGGAGTACCAAGAGACCGAGGACGAGGATTCCGAGCTCGTGGGTGATGACGGTGAGGGCGAAGAAGAAGGGAGTCGCCAGCTGATAGCGGCGGCGGCCCTCGATCGTGCCGAGGTAGAAGGTGATCGCCGAGCCCAGGAAGCCGAGCTGAAACAACGTATACATACGGGCATAACGCGAGAGCTCGAGTCCCCAGAGCGAGAAGGTGAGGAGGAAGGCGGCGGCGACGAAGGCGAAGAGCACGAGCAGGAGCACGGCGGGCACGCAGGCCATTCCGAGCACGGCCAA
>JBIOUT010000262.1:0-3515 GCA_044867365.1 Candidatus Eiseniibacteriota bacterium
CGTGCTCCAGCACCTGGTCGATTGGGGGGGGAGCCTCAAGAGCCTGGCCGAGACCGTTCCGCGCTTCGCCATGATCAAGGCGAAGCTCGATGCTCGACCGGGTGTGGACCTCGAAGCGGTGGCCGAGCAGCTGCTCGCCGAGCGGCCCGGCGGCGGCGTCGATCGCACCGACGGGGTCAAGCTCCACTGGCGCGACGGCTGGGTGCACTTAAGGAGGTCGAACACCGAGCCGATTATCCGAGTGATCGGCGAAGCCCGCACCCTGCAGGCGGCGCGCGCGCTCGTCGACCGCGCCCTGGCGCTCGGCGGCGCTCCTGAAGCCGGGGTGCGCTCCTGATCGCTCCGTCGTGTTAGAATCGTATGAAGCTCGATCGTGAGCCTTCTCGCTGCGGTCATCCCCGCGGCGGACGAGGAGGTTTCGTCTGTGTGCGGCATCGTCGGTTATGTGGGACAGAGAGATTGCGTTGAGATCCTGATCGAAGGATTGAAGCGGCTCGAGTATCGCGGGTACGATTCGGCCGGGGTGTCGGTCCTGGCCAATGGCTCGATCGCCACCGAGAAGACGGCGGGTAAGATCGGGGTTCTCGAGCGCCAGCTCGCCTTTCATCGTCCGAGCGGGGTCGTCGGCCTCGGCCACACGCGCTGGGCC
Source organism: Candidatus Eiseniibacteriota bacterium (assembly GCA_044867365.1). GTDB lineage: Bacteria > Eisenbacteria > RBG-16-71-46 > CAVPCR01 > CAVPCR01 > JBIOUT01. Next base: position 650 of record JBIOUT010000262.1, read on the forward strand.
ACCCACGGCGCTCCCACCACCCTCAACGCCCATCCCCACCACGACTGCACCGGCACCATTGCCGTCGCCCACAACGGCATCGTCGAGAACTACTCGGTCCTCAAGCAGCGGCTCGCCGAAGAAGGCCATGTTTTCACCACCGACACCGACACCGAGGTCATCGCCCATTTGATCGAGAAGCACTTCGACGGCAACACCCTCGAGGAGGCGGTGAGCTGGGCGATGCAGCGGGTCGAGGGGACCTACGGGATTGCGGTCTTCTCCTCCCGCGATCCCGGCAAGGTGGTGTGCGCCCGCAACGGCAGCCCGCTCCTCCTCGGCATCGGCAAGGGGGAGAACTTCGTCGCCTCGGACGCCGCCGCCATCCTCGCCCATACCCGGCAGGTGGTCTATCTCGACGACCACGAGATGGCGGTGATCACCGCCGGCGGCTTCACCACCACCACCATTGCCAACGAGGCGGTGGACAAGCAGATCGAGGAGATTTCCTGGGAGCTCGACATGGTCGAGAAGCAGGGCTACGACCATTTCATGCTCAAGGAGATCTTCGAGCAGCCGCAATCGATCCGCAACGCCATCCGCGGGCGACTGGTCCCGGAGGACGGCACCGCTCATCTCGGCGGGCTCAACATGACCGAGGACGAGTTGCGGGCGGTGGATCGCATCATCATCACCGCCTGCGGCACATCATGGCATGCGGGGCTGATCGGCGAATACATGCTCGAGGAGCATGCTCGCATTCCGGTCGAGGTCGAATACGCCTCCGAGTTCCGCTATCGGAACCCGATCGTCAAGCCCGGAACCCTGGTGCTCGTCATCTCTCAGTCGGGAGAGACCGCCGATACCCTGGCGGCGATGCGCGAGGCGCAGCGCAAGGGCGCCCGCGCCCTCGGCATCTGCAATGTCGTCGGCTCGACCATCGCCCGCGGCGCCGACGGTGGGGTCTACATTCACGCCGGCCCCGAGATCGGAGTGGCGTCGACCAAGGCGTTCACCTCGCAGGTGGCGGTGCTCGCCATCCTCAACCTCGCCCTCGGCCGGCTCAAGACCATGTCACGGGACGAGGGGAGGCGGCTGGTCGATGAGCTCACCCTCATCCCGGAGAAGATCGAGCGCGCGCTCGAAAGCTCGAACGAGATCCGGAGCATCGCCGAGAAATATGCCCATCACAACAATTTCCTCTACCTGGGGCGCGGCGTGAACTTCCCGGTGGCGCTCGAGGGCGCGCTCAAGCTCAAGGAGATCTCGTACATTCATGCCGAAGGTTATCCGGCGGCCGAAATGAAGCACGGGCCGATCGCCCTCATCGACGAAAGGATGCCGGTAGTCTTCATCTGTCTGCGCGACTCGGCCTACGACAAGATCATCAACAACATGGAGGAGGTTCGGGCGCGGAAGGGGACCATCCTGGCCATCGCCTCGGCCGGCGACGAGGAAATCAAGCGGCGTGCCGATCATGTCATCTATGTTCCCGAGACCCTCGAGATGCTGTCGCCGCTCGTGTCGGTGGTGCCGCTTCAGCTCCTTGCCTACCACATCGCAGTGCTTCGCGGCTGTGACGTCGACCAGCCGCGGAACCTGGCCAAGTCGGTGACGGTCGAATAGGACGGCGGGAGCCGGGTGGCCAAGCCCAAGCTCACGCGCGTCGCCACCGATCGCGCCCCGACTCCGATCGGACCCTACAGCCAGGGGATCTCGGCGGGCGATTGGCTCTTCACCGCCGGCATGGTGGGGGTCGATCCGGTGACCCGCACCCTCGTTCCCGGCGGGATCGAGGCCGAGACCGAACAGGCGCTCTCCAACCTCGAGGCGGTGCTCGCGGCCTCGGGTCTCGTCTTCGCGGATGTCGCGCGGGCGACCATTTTCCTCATCGACATGGGCGACTTCGCGGCGATGAACGACGTCTATGCTCGCCGCCTCGGCGGCCACGCTCCCGCTCGCTCGACGGTGGCCGTCGTCTCTCTGCCGCTCGCGGCGCGGGTGGAGATCGACATGATCGCGGTACGGAACGCGAGTCCGGCCAGCGAGTCCCGCGGCGGCGAGTCACGGCCCTGAACTCGATCGCCGGGCGTGCTAGGCTCCGCGCGGGAACGGATGAGTTCTGGTGGACTTCAAGGACTTCAAATCCTCATGTCGGGCGCTAACCACGTCCGAGGTGGGTTCGATTCCCACACGTTCCCGCCACATTGTCGATCTTCGGCGGGGATGGGGGAGGGCGGCTCTCCTCGGCGTGCTCCTTCTCGTCGCGACTCGCCCGGCCGCCGCCGAGGGACCACCGGCGGGGACGATTCGGGCGCCGGTCGTCACTCGTCCGGGGCTGCCGGGTCCGTCACCCGCGGCCACGCTGCTCCGATCGATCGCCTTTCCAGGCTGGGGACAGCTCGAGAATGACAAACCGCTCAAGGCCGCTCTCGTCTTCACCGTCGAGACCGGGCTTCTCACCGGCGGATTCGTCGAGTACGAGCGGGCCCAGCGGAGCCGCGACGACGAACGGGAAGCGGTCATTCAAGGCGATGAGCAAGGGGCGGCTCGGGCGTACCAGCGCTACCTCGATCGCCGGGACCGCGCGGTCAGTCGATTCTGGTGGGCGGGCTTCACCTTGATGCTGAGCATGATCGACGCCTACACCGATGCCCACTTCCGGGACTTCGTGAAAGCCGCAGTCCCCGAGATCACTTCCGAAGATGTCGAGACTCCGCCCCCACCGCCGGCTTCTCCCGCGCCTTCTCCCGCTCCGCCCGAACCATCGGCTCCCAAGCCCGAGCTCGGCTTGGACGTGACCGGCGAGCGGTTGGGCCTGGCGCTCCGCTTCTAGCTCACCTCTGAGTGATGACCAGCGACATCCGTAACTTCTCGATCATCGCCC
>JBIOUT010000263.1:0-3092 GCA_044867365.1 Candidatus Eiseniibacteriota bacterium
CAGATAATCCATATTGACGGCGTTCGGCGCCACCACGATCGGAACCCGCTCCACGATCGACAGACCGTAAGCCTCGAGCCCCACCACCTTCTTGGGATTGTTGGTGAGGAGGCGAATCTTCCGCACCCCGAGATCGACCAGAATCTGCGCCCCGATCCCGTAATCGCGCAGATCGGGCTTGAACCCGAGCTTCTGGTTGGCCTCGACGGTGTCGAGCCCCATGTCTTGCAGGCGATAGGCCTTGATCTTGTTGGCAAGCCCGATCCCCCGGCCTTCCTGCCGCATGTAGAGAAAGACCCCCTTCCCCGCCTCCTGGATCATCTCGAGCGACTTGTCCATCTGCTCGCCGCAATCACAGCGCATCGACCCGAAAACGTCGCCGGTCAAACACTGCGAGTGGACTCGAACCAGGACCGGCTCGCCGCTATCGACCTGCCCCTTGACGAGCGCGACATGGTGCTCATTCTCGAGGACGCTCGTGTAGAGGAAGAGATCGAACTCGCCGTGACGGGTGGGAAGGACGGTCTCGACCGTCCGCTCAACCAGGACCTCGGTGCGGTGTCGATAGGCGATGAGATCACGAATGGTGATGATCTTGAGCTTGAACTCGCGGGCCATCTGGAGGAGCCGCGGAGTTCGGGCCATCCGACCGTCGTCATCCATGATCTCGCACAGGACTCCGGCCGGATAGAGGCCGGCAAGACGGCAGAGATCGACCGTCGCTTCGGTGTGACCCGCCCGCCTGAGCACCCCCCCGGCTTCGGCGCGCAGCGGGAAGACATGTCCGGGGCGGGCGAAATCAGCGGCTCGCGCCGCCGGGTTGGCGAGAGCCAGGATGGTGCGCGCGCGATCCTCGGCCGAGATGCCGGTCGACATCCCATGCAGGTAATCGACCGACACCGAGAACGCGGTCTGCATCGGCGCGGTGTTGTCGGCGACCATCGGCCCGAGATCCAGCTCGTCGAGACGCTCGCCGGTCGCCGGGGCGCAAATGAGCCCACGGCCATGCTTGGCGAGAAAATTGATCGCTTCCGGAGTGACCTTGCCTGCGGCCAGGATGAGATCCCCTTCGTTCTCTCGATCCTCGTCATCGACGACGATGACCATCTTCCCCTGGCGGATGTCCTCGATCGCCTCCTCGATCGTGTGGAAACCGGCAGTGGTCGATGCCCCGTGCCCCAGGGCCCGGACCTTGCTCTTGATGGCATCGCCGGGGGCGGTGCCTGTTCGGCTCTTGGTCATTCTGTGCTCCGCACAGCCCTCTTCCCGTCGCTCATCAGATGCTCCACGTACTTGGCCAGGATGTCCACCTCGACGTTGACCTCGTCTCCCGGCCGGCGCTCGCCGAGGACGGTGACTTCGAGGGTGTGCGGGATGAGGTAGACGGTGAACGAGGCACCGCTCGTTTCGCCGACCGTGAGGCTCACTCCGTCGAGGGCGATCGATCCCTTGGAGACGACATAGCGCGCCAGATCGGGGGCGAGGAGCTCGAGCCGGAATCGATCAGATGTTCCCTGTCGCTCGCGCTCGACGACTCGCGCCCGGCCATCCACGTGGCCTTGAACCCAGTGACCCTCGAGGCGCCCGCCCATCGCCAGCGGCCGCTCGAGGTTCACCCGCCCCCCCGGCCGGAGTCGTCCCAAGGTCGTGCGGCGCAGGGTCTCGGCGATCGCTTGACAGTCGACCCCGTCCTTGCCCAGGCGAATGATGGTGAGGCAGACGCCGTCGACGGCGAGCGAGCCGCCGATCGCCAGGCTGTCCTCGGAGCCGTTCGCCGGCGAATACCATGCCTCGGGCAGGGACAGACCGAGCCGCATCCCTTCCGCCTCGGGAGTCACCCTGACGACTCGTCCTATCCCTTCGACGATTCCAGTGAACATCGGATTCTCGGGGAATCGGCTCAGCGGCGCGCCGCTGATCGGCGCCGCTTCGATCCCCCAGGCAACACACGGCCCTCGATCTCGATATCGGTTCCCAGTCGCCTCACCCGAACCTCGCCCAGACCGAGCGCCTGAGCGAGATCATGCACTCCCAGCGCTCCCGGCCAGCTCAGGTGCTCGCCGCCGACGATGATCGGCGCCAGATGGAGAATGAGCCGGTCAACCAGCCCCCGGCGCAGCAACCCGGTCGCCACGTCCACCCCGCCCTCCACCAGCAATCGCCGGATGCCGCGCGCCGCGAGCTCGTGAAGCGCCTTCTCGAGCTCGATGCCGTTCGCGGAGCGCGTGCCTCGTCGCGCACGCGGCTCACCAACGCCGATCACCTCGACACCCTGCGCCCGCAGGCGCCGTCCGCGCGGACCGCGCGCAGCGCGATCCCCGGTGAGGATCCAAGTCGGCGCCTTGCCATCGCGGAGGACGCGAGCTCGGGGCGGCAGCTCGAGCCTCCGGCTTAAGATGACGCGCACCGGTTGAACACCGCGCACCAGGCGCACAGTGAGGCTTGGATCATCGCGCCGCACGGTCCCCGATCCGACGAGCACCGCGTCAGCGCGCGCCCGCAACCGATGCACCTGGCGGCGGGCGGCATCCCCGGTAATCCAGCGCGATTCGCCGTTCGCGAGCGCGAGACGACCGTCGAGACTCGCCGCCAGCTTGAGCTCGACGAGCGGGCGGCCAAAACGAAAGGTATGGTGATAGGCCTCGTTCACCGCGAGCGACTCGGCCGCGAGGACTCCTGTCCGGACATCGATCCCCGCGCGGCGAAGCCGGACGAGGCCGCGGCCGCGCGCCCGCGGATCGGGATCGCGAGCGGCGATGACCACGCGGCGAACTCCGGCGGCGAGAATCGCCTCGGTGCACGGCGGGGTGAGCCCCCAGTGGTCGCACGGCTCGAGGGTCACGAAGAGCCCGCCGCCGCGCGCCCGCCGGCCTGCCTGGCGAAGCGCCACGACCTCGGCATGAGGGAGCCCTCGGCGCCGGTGGAAGCCCTCACCGACGATGCGTCCGTCCCGCACCACCACCGCGCCGACATGGGGATTGGGATGGGGGCGCCCGCGACGGGCGAGCTCGAGCGCCCGCCGCATCCACGTTTCGTCCACATCCTCCCCTGGGCTCGAAACCGGCGCTCGAGCCGGTGCGGCTCGGCCGCCC
>JBIOUT010000264.1:0-2538 GCA_044867365.1 Candidatus Eiseniibacteriota bacterium
GAGTCGGTTCCCGCAATCTGGATCGCGCCCGTCGATTGGCCGGTCTCCGCCATCACCAGCGACTCGGCGTAGAAATGACCGAAGAAGAAGTTAGCGGCCGGGCGCTGGCGGACCATGAGCCCCGACACCGCACCCGCATATCCGAACTGGCTATAGGTGGCGTAGTAGACATCGTCCTCGCGATAGAGGTCGGGACGTCCGGCGCGTGAGCAGGCGTTCTTGACCACATCCTTAGCGACGCTCATCACGATCGGATCGCGATTGGGAACGGTAACTCTCGTCTCATATCGCGCCGCCTTCTCCGCCACCTGTCCGAGGATGCTCATCGCGGCGACGGTGCCCGGCTGGTCCATCTCGTCGAGACCCGGGAGATAGAGGACGGGTTTACCCATCTCGGTGGCGCGGCCGATGGCTTCGTCGATGGCGTCGAGTCCGGCGAGTCGGCGGACGAAGAGCGAGCCGCCGCGGCGGGCGAAGGCGACGAAATAGAGAACGAGGCAGGTGAAGAGAAGGGCGGGGATGAGGATATTGACCTTCTCAGGGTCGAACCAGCGTGCCGCGGTCGCAAGCGAATCGGCGGGGGCGTCCGCGGCAGCGACCGGCGTTACGACAGTGGGGACGAGGAGGCTGAGAACAAGAAGGCAGAGAGGGAGCTCCCGCACCCGCAGCATGCGCGAAGTATAGGCACGCAGGGGGTGCGACGCAAACCGTCCCGGTATAGGATTGCGATATGGCGACGATCGTCGAAGCGAAGTCCGAGCAGACCGACCGCGTGCGCGAGCTCTTTCTCGAGTACGCCGCCTCGCTCGACTTCGAGCTCTGCTTCCAGGATTTCGATCGCGAGCTCGCGGAGTTACCGGGTGGCTATGGACCGCCCGATGGAACCATTCTTCTCGCCCTCGACGGCGGCGCGATCGCTGGCTGCGTCGCTCTCCGCAAGGACGGAGAAGGCGCCTGCGAGATGAAGCGACTCTATGTGCGGCCCGCCTTTCGCGGGCGTGGGATCGGGCGAGAGCTGGCGGTGGCGATCATCGATGCCGCCAAACGAATCGGCTACGAGCGCATGCGGCTCGATACAGTGCCATCGATGGGAGAGGCCATCGCCCTCTACGGCTCGCTCGGTTTCAAGACCATCGCCCCCTACCGTCACAATCCGGTCGCGGGGGCGATGTTCATGGAGCTCGATCTCATTCCGGCTGAGGCGCGGCGCGCGCCTCACGGAACCTTGTAGACCCGCAACAGTCCCTGGTCGGTGGCGTTGATCAGGAGATAGCGCCCGCGATCCGAGAGCTGGGCACCACCATCGCGCACGACGGCGGTGACGCGCAATAAGGCGCGGGTGTGTCCGTCCGGCGTAATGACGAGGATCGCCGCCCGCGGCGTCGCGCCGACCTGGTCGTTGATTGTGACCGCAATGTCGCCGCTTCCCCGTGCGAAGGCCACATCGATCCGTGTCGGATCGCCTGACTCGCTCATCGGCAATTGCCAGCGCACGGTGCCACCCGAATCGCGCGCCTCGAGACGATGGGCATTGAGACCCGCTCCCGGGATCTCCTTGTCGGTGAGTCCCACCACCACTCCGCGACCGTCGGGCCAGGCCCACAGGCCGGCGACGTCGAAACCAATCGGCTCGAGCTTTTCTGTCCAAACCATCGTGCCGTCGAGGCCATAGGCCGCGAGAAGCTCTTCTTGATCGGCAGTATCGCTGGGTTCCTTCGACTCCTTCACCGTGACGACATAGACGCGATCCGGACCGCCGGCGATGGCGCGGGCGCTTCGCTCGGATTCGAGCTCGACACGGGCGGATTGGTGACCCCAGGGATCGAAGATGCGGAGGGAGCTCGAGGCGGAGATGAGGGTTCCTCCATCGGATGAGGCAATGAGCTTCGAGGCGTCCCGGAGGCTCGTCGTGGCTCGGGTGGACCCGGCGTTGTCCAAAAAGAGCAGATGCCCGCCGTCAGCGACAGCCAGGACCTCGCCGTCGAGAAGACAAGCAGCATGCTCCGCCGGATGCGAGAAGCGCACCTGACAGTGATCGTCGAGAAGATCCATCGACGTCGACGTGCACACCACCACTCGTCCCGGACTTGGATTGAAAACCGCCGCTGTCGAGTCGATGGCAACCGCACATCGCGGGCTACCTGCGCCCGAGAAGGCCATGTAGCGCGGCCCTCGCGGTAGTCCCTCGATGAACCCGTGCCGGTTCACGAGATCGATCGCTTCGGAGTCGGGGAGGGTGCTCGAGGCCCGCTCACTCTCGCCGTCGAACGCCCAAGTGAGGAGCGGGGCGGGGGGCTGCGGCGCCTCGCCGGGCGCTTCTGCCTGCTCGCCCGGCGCCTCGGCCTCGGGAGTGGCCCCTTCGCCGGACTGGGCCATCGTCCAGCCGGCAGCAAGCAATCCGGAGCAGAGCATCGCGGCAGCCGTGAGCGCGATGGGGGTGGAGCGATTCATGGGGAACAGCCTAGCATGGCGGCCAGGTCGAATTCCGGTGTACACTCCGCAACGTATCCGCGGGAGGTTCACATGGCCCTGCGGCCC
>JBIOUT010000265.1:0-3677 GCA_044867365.1 Candidatus Eiseniibacteriota bacterium
GTCAAGCAATCGGCAAATCGTGCGAGCCTCCGTTTCTGATTCGCCGCGGGTGAACCACATTACCACCGATAGGCCGCCGGCGTGACCGAGCCGCGGAGGTGACCTTGCGGCTCGCGGCGATTACACTGCCTCTCCATGACTCAAGCAAAAGCGCTTGCGGGTCGTTCGGCCCTCGTCACCGGCGGGAGTCGCGGGATCGGGCTTGCCATCGCGCAGCACTTCGCCTCTGCGGGAGGGCGCGTCGCCATCTGCGGGCGCGACGTTGCTCGACTCGAAGCGGCAGGGGCTGAGATCCGGGAGCGCGGCGCGAGAGAGATCATCGCCCGCCCCTGCGATGTTCGCCGCCCCGAGCAGGTACGAGAGCTCGTTACAACGGTGAAAGAGACTTGGGGGACGATCGACATCCTGGTCAACAACGCCGGGATCTCCGGGCGGACGCCGCTTACTGACTCCGACAAAGACACAACGCACAAAGACGGAACAGATGCGCTCTGGCGCGACATTCTCGCCACCAATCTCGACGGCATCTACCATGTGACTCGGGCGGTTCTTTCGTGCATACCGAGCCCCGGCGGCCGGATCATCAACATCTCCTCGGTGCTCGGCCGCTTCGGCGTGCCCGGCTACGCCGCCTATTGCACAACCAAGCACGGGATCATCGGCTTCACCCGGGCGCTCGCCCTCGAGGTCGCCGAGCGCGGAATCACGGTCAACGCCATCTGTCCCGGTTGGGTGGCGACCGAAATGGCGTGGAAAGGGATGCGCGAGTCAGCGGCGGCGATGGGAGTCACGTTCGAGGCCTTTCGCGAGCGGGCGATGGCCGGAGTGCCGATCGGGCGAATGATCGAGCCCGATGAGGTCGCCGAGCTCGCGCTTTATCTCGCCTCCGACGCCGGCTCCGGTACGACCGGGCAGGCGATCAACGTCTGCGGCGGCCAAACAATGGATTGATCGCGCCGGGCGGATTGCCGGGGTGCGCCGGGCGGGTTGCCGGGGTGCGCGGCGCCGGTCAGTCTCCGGTGGGGACGATCCCGGCGCCTTCGACCATGAGAATCACCGTGCGCTGGGGGGCGCGAGTGCGGTGAACGACGCCCTTGGGGACGACGAAGCCCTGGCGTGGCGCGAGCTCGACCGTGCGCTCCTCGAGGTCGATCAGAAACCGTCCCTCCACGACATAGAAGAATTCATCCTCGTCGTCATGCTTGTGCCAGTGATACTCCCCTTGCATCACGCCTAAACGAACCACCGAATCGTTCACTCGGCAGAGCGTCTGGTTGTACCACTGCTCGGTTCGCGCGCCGATCAACCCCTGCACGTCGACGATCTCGAGCGGCGGGTAGAGGATATTGAGATACGTGGAGTAAGGATAGGACTCCAGTGGCGCTGGCTGAGACTTCTTATCTGCCATGATGTGCTCCTTCCCGGCGAGGCACGCGTTGCATGGCATCTTCGCCGAGCGCGGATGCAAGCGCTTGACGCAGGTTGTTCGCCGCCATGAGCTCGATCCCGACCTCGCGTCCATCGCCGGCGTTCGCCGCCGGCAGGACCGCCCGCCGGAATCCGAGGCGTGCCGCCTCGGCCAGCCGTCGCGCCCCGCCCCGTATCCGCCGCAACTCGCCGCCGAGCCCCACCTCGCCCATCACCACCATATCCACGGGGACTTGGCGCTCCAAGCGGGCGGAAGCGATTGCGAGGAGGAGCGCCAGATCACTCGCGGTCTCCTCGAGGCGCAATCCACCGGCCACGCTCACGAAGACGTCGCGCTTTCGGGCGTCGAGGCCGGCCCGGCGCTGGAGCACCGCGAGCAGAACCGCGAGCCGGCGATTATCGATGCCGGTCGATTGACGCGCCGGCGTCTGCAACACGGTGCTTGCAACGAGCGCCTGCACCTCGACGAGAAGCGCTCGATTGCCTTCGAGGCTGGGAAGCACCGCCGTCCCCGGCACCCCGGTCGTGCGTCCGGCGAGGAAGGCGCCGGAGGGATCGGCCACTTGGCGCAGCCCGTCCTCGGCCATCTCGAACACGCCGATCTCGGTCGTCGCTCCGAAGCGATTCTTCTGGGCGCGAAGCACGCGCAGCTCGTGGTAGCGCTCGCCCTCGAGATAGAGGACGGCGTCGACCATGTGCTCGAGAATGCGCGGCCCGGCGACATCGCCCTCCTTGGTGACGTGACCGACGAGGAGCACCGGCTTGCCGCTCGCCTTGGCGATCCGGGTGAGCTCGAGCGCGCACTCTCGAACCTGGGTGACCGTCCCCGGCGCCGAAGGCAGCTCGGACACATGAAGAGTCTGGATCGAGTCGGCGATGATCACATCGGGGGCGACATCGGCGATGTGCTCGCGCACTTGCTCGAGCTCGGTCTCGGCGACGACGAGCACCTCGGGATGGAGCGCATCCATGCGCTCGGCGCGCATCAGGATCTGGCGTTCCGACTCCTCGCCGGCGACGATGAGCGTCTTCCGTCCCGCCCGCGCCATCTTCACCGCTGCCTGCAAGAGAAGAGTGGATTTGCCGATCCCCGGATCGCCGCCGATGAGGACGACCGCTCCGGGCACCAGGCCGCCGCCGAGCACGCGGTCGAGCTCGGCGATGCCGGTCGACAAGCGATGATCGGTAGCGGGCTCCTCGCCGGGGATCAACGGCACCGGCCGCGAGCGGTGCCCACCGGCAATCCCGCCGGCCGCCGTCGCACGGCGCGCCGGCGCAGGAGCACGCGCCTCCTCGCTCGCCGTGTTCCACGCCCCGCACTCGGGGCAGCGGCCGAACCACTTCGGTCGCTCGCCGCCGCACGAGGTGCAGATGAAGACGACCTTGGTACTTCCCCGGCTCATCGGCGGCTCGTCCCAGATCGTCCCTAGAAGGGGGCCTCCGCCATCTGGGCCAGGTTCTCGAAGCGCGCGTACGAGGAGATGAAGGCGAGCTTGAAGTTGCCGGTAGGGCCGTTCCGTTGCTTGCCGATGATGACCTCGGCGATCCCGCGCGCTTCCTCATCCTCGGGGTAATAGAGCTCGGGCCGGTAGATGAAGATGACGACGTCGGCGTCCTGTTCGATGGCTCCCGACTCGCGGAGATCGGAGAGGACTGGACGGCGATCTCCTCCCCGCTGCTCGACGGCGCGCGACAGCTGCGAGAGCGCCACCACCGGCACGCTCAGCTCCTTGGCCAGGGACTTCAAGGACTGAGAGATGCGCGAGATCTCCTGTTGCCGGTTCTCGGCGTCATCGCCGCCGCGCATGAGCTGAAGGTAGTCGACAATGATGATGCCGAGGCTCGGCACCTCGGTGGCGAGCCGCCGGGCCTTGGCCCGCACCTCGAGAATAGAGAGGCTCGGGGTGTCGTCGATGTAAATCGGCGCCTCGGAGAGGGACCCCGCCGCGCGGGTCACCGACGGCCATTCGGCGTCGGCCAGGAAGCCGGTGCGGAGCCGGTGGCTGTCGACCCGCGCCTGCGAGCAGAGCATCCGCTGCGCCACCTGCTCCTTCGACATTTCGAGACTGAAGATGGCCACCGGAATCTGCTGCTTGATGGCGCAATGCTCGGCGACGTTGAGACAGAAGCTCGTCTTCCCCATCGACGGCCGTCCGGCGACGATGATCAGGTCGGACTTCTGGAAGCCGGCGGTGAGCGCGTCCAGCTCCGCGAACCCGCTCCGCACGCCGCTGATCTCGCCCTTGTGC
>JBIOUT010000266.1:0-3658 GCA_044867365.1 Candidatus Eiseniibacteriota bacterium
GCGGGAGCCGGCAAGGTGGCGGTGAGTGGGGACGGCGGCGGGGCGTCCCGTACACTGACCGCTCGCCACATCGTGCTGGCGTGCGGCTCGACTCCGCGCACGCTCCCCGGATTCGAGTTCGACAAGAAGAAGGTGATCACGAGCGACGAGGCGCTCACCCTCGAGGAGGTTCCGGCGACCATGGTGGTTCTCGGCGCCGGGGCGGTGGGCGTCGAGTTCGCCTCGATCTATGCCCGCTTCGGCAGCAAGGTGACCCTGGTCGAGCTCCTGCCTCACATCCTGCCGCTCGAAGACGAGGAGATATCGATCGAGCTCGAGAAGGCATTCCGCAAGCAGGACATCAAGGTGATGACGCGGACTCGCGCGGAGCGTCTGGAGAAGGGTAAGGAGCTCGTCGTCCATGTGCGCGACGCCGAGGACAAGCCGCAAGCCGTCTCCTGTGAGGTGCTGCTCGTGGCGGTGGGGCGGGGCCCGGTCTCTCAGGGCGTGGGGCTCGAGGAAAACGGAGTGACCGTCGAGAAAGGCTATATCAAGGTGGACGAGTTCATGCGGACGACGGCGCCCTCGGTCTATGCGATCGGCGACATCGTCGCCGTCCCCGGACGCGGGCACCCGCAGCTCGCCCATCTCGCCTCCCACGAGGGCATCCTGGTGGCCGAGCACATCGCCGGCTCGAATCCCCCGCCCATCGATTACGACCAGGTGCCGAGCTGCACCTACTGCGCGCCGGAAGTGGCTTCGGTGGGGCTCACCGAGGCCGAAGCTCGCAAGCGCGGCCACGAGGTTAAGGTCGGGCGCTTCCCCTTCACGGCCAACTCCAAGGCGAGCATCTTGCTCGAGAGCACCGGCCTGGTGAAGATGGTCGGCGAGGCCAAGTATGATCAGGTGCTCGGGGTGCACATCATCGGGCCCCGGGCGACCGAGCTCATCGCCGAATGCGTGACCGCGCTCCGCCTCGAAACGACGAGCGAAGAGCTCCGCCGCACGATCCACGCCCACCCCACGCTCTCCGAGGCGGTCATGGAGGCTGCCCATGGGGTGGAGGGACATCCCATTCACATCTAGCGTGGCGAGTCGAGATCTCGATATCTCCCCGAATCGGCCGAAGCAGCTCGCGGGCGGCTAGGACCCCGTGGCCACCGTCACCTATCTCGAAGCCATCCGCCAGGCGCTGATCGACGAGATGCGGCGCGATCCGCGCGTCTTCCTGCTCGGCGAGGACATCGGCCCCTACGGCGGGGCGTTCAAGGTCACCGAGGGACTCTACGAGGAGTTCGGCCCCGACCGGGTCATCGACACCCCGATCGCCGAAGGAGGCATCGTCGGCGCCGCGGTGGGCGCGGCGCTGATGGGGCAGATCCCCGTGGTCGAGATGCAATTCATCGATTTCATCTCGAACGGCTTCCAGCTCATCACCAACTTCGCCGCCAAATGTCACTATCGCTGGGGCGTGCCGGTGCCGATCGTCATTCGCGGGCCGAGCGGCGGCGGGGTGGGGGCGGGACCTTTTCACTCGCAGAATGTCGAGAGCTACTTCCTCTACACGGCGGGGCTCAAGATGGTGGCTCCATCGAGCGCAGCCGACGCGAGCGGTCTCCTCAAGGCCGCGATCCGTGATCCCAATCCGGTGCTCTACTTCGAGCACAAGTTCCTCTATCGCCATGTCAAAGAAGACCTGGCCGGCGCTCCGGAGGTGGTCCCGATCGGCAAGGCGGCGATCCGGCGCCCCGGCCGGGATCTGACTCTCATCACCTTCGGCGCCATGGTGCAGCGGGCGCTCGCCGCCGCCGAGCGGCTCGCCGGCGAGAACATCGACGTCGAGGTCATCGATCTCCGGAGCCTCAAGCCCTGGGACGAGGAGGTCGTCTACGACTCGGTGCACAAGACCGGCAAGGCGTTGGTTCTCCACGAAGCGTCGCGCACCGGCGGCATCGGCGCCGAATATGCGTCTGCCATCGGCGAGAGGTGTTTCGAATGGCTCGATGGTCCCGTCGTGCGCCTGGGCTCTCTCGATGTGCCGGTGCCTTACCATCCGGCGCTTGAGCGCGCCGTCTTGCCCTCGCTCGAGCAGGTCATCGCGCGCGCGCGCGACCTTGCCCGCTATTGATGCCCGCTCCGCCTTGCGAAGGGAAAGAGACGCCGGGAGGCCGTGATAGAATGGCGCCGCGCGGCGGGGCATCGAGTCACTTCGGGGCATCGAGCCACCTTCCGGGTATCCGGCGCCGCGCGGAGGCATGGTGAGCCAGCTCGTCCTCATTCGACATGGCCAGTCGCTCTGGAACCTCGAGAACCGCTTCACCGGCTGGGTCGACGTGCCGCTCACCGATCAGGGGCGCCGCGAAGCCCGCGAAGGGGGCCGGCTAATCCAGGACCTTACCTTTCAGGTCGCCTACACCTCCATGCTCATCCGCGCCCAGGAAACGCTCGATATCATTCTCGACGAGATCAGCCAGCGGCCGCCGATCATTCGCGACCAGGCTCTCAATGAACGGCACTACGGAGACCTTCAGGGCCTCAACAAGACCGAGACTGCGACTCACTATAGCGAGGAGCAGGTCCGGATCTGGCGGCGCTCTTTCGATGTCCCGCCGCCCAACGGCGAGTCGCTCAAACAAACGTCCGAGCGCACGCTCCCCTTCTTCGAGCGGGCGATCCTCGGCGACATCAAGCTGGGCAAGAATGTGCTGCTCGTGGCTCACGGCAATTCGAACCGATCGATCGTGATGCGACTCGATGGTCTGAGCACCAAGGAAGTGATGAGGCTCGAGCTCAAGACCGGAGTGCCGGTGATTTACGAGTTATCGCCCGAGGGCGAGGTCCTCTCCAAGGAGATTCGCGAGATCAAGAGCCCGATAGCGATGCGAGGAGAATGATGAGCACCGACGTCGTCATGCCGCAGATGGGCGAGAGCGTGGCCGAGGGCACGATCACCAAGTGGCTCAAGAAGGTGGGCGACCCGGTCAAGCGCGACGAGCCTTTGTTCGAGATCTCGACCGACAAGGTCGACGCCGAGATCCCCGCTCCATCCGACGGCGTGCTTCTCGAGGTGATCCATGGCGAGGGACAGACGGTCGAGGTGAACACCGTCGTCGCCCGCATCGGCGCCGCCGGCGAAGCAGGGGGCAAGCCGGCGCCATCTCCCAAGGCCGCTCCCTCTCCAAAGCCCGCCCCGCCGAGTCCATCGGCTCCTGCCGCCGCCAAGCCATCGCCGACTCCGGCCAAACCGGCGGCTCAACCGGCGAAAGCCGCGACGCCCGCCCCGGTCAAACAGTCGGTGACGGCGGTTAAGACTGCGCCGCCGCAGGACGGCCAACGGGCCACCCGCGAGGAGCTACGCCGCACCCGATCGACGCCGCTCGTGCGCCGCATCGCCGCCGAGCACGGCATCGATCTCGCCTCCCTTCAGGGCACCGGCATCTCCGGTCGGGTCACCAAGCAGGACATCCTCAGCCACCTCGAGAGCGTTCCGGCGGCGGCTCCGTCGCCGGTCCTGCCGGCGCCGCCAGCCTTCCAGCCGGGGGAGCAGGTCCACATCGAGCCGATGAGCATCATGCGGCAGCGCATCGCCGAGCACATGATGATGAGCCGCCGCACCTCGGCCCATGTCACCACCGTCTTCGAGGTCGACTTCACCTCGATCCAGGCCCTCCGCGCTCGG
>JBIOUT010000267.1:0-9261 GCA_044867365.1 Candidatus Eiseniibacteriota bacterium
CGTGCTACGATGCGAGATTCCCATGACTGACGCCACTCAACCGCTTCCTCATCCCGAGCCGATGCCGAGACCCCCGCTCACTGCAATGCCCCGCGGAGCCCCGAGCGCTCCCGGTCCGGAAGAGAGCGGTCTCGGCGATCAAACCAGCTTCGCCGACTATCTCTATGGAATCACCCGGCGCGGGCGCTTGATCGCCCTCAACGTGCTCTGGGTGTCGGCGGCGGCGGCCCTCGCCACATTCTTCATGCCCCACTGGTATCGAGCCCAGGGGACTTTCCTCCCTCCCGTTGAGGAACGCTCCACCTTCAGTCTCACCGCCTTTCTGCGCGAGGTGGCGATCCCCGCCGCCGGTCTCTCCGACGCCGTGCAGGCGGGAGATCTGTCGATCGCCCTCCTCAAGAGCCGCCGAGTCCGGGACAGCCTGGTCACCGAGTTCGATCTCATTCACCGTTACAAGGTGAAGGATGTCGAGGACGCGCTGATCGCCCTCGACCGCCACTCGGACTTCTTCGTCGGCCAGGAGGGAGTGGTCAATGTCTCAATCGAGGATCGCGATCCGAAGACGGCGGCGCTCATGGTCAACCGCTCGATGGAGATCCTCGACAGTTTCAACGCCGAGCAACGGATGACCAAAGGGCATCGCACCCGGATGTTCATCGAGCGCGAGCTCGCTCAATCGGAAGGTCAGCTCCGTGCCGCCGAGGAGGCGCTCGAGCGTTATCAGACCAAGACCAAGCTGGTGCCGCTCTCGGCGGAGACCGAGTCGGCGGTGTCGGCATCGGCCGAGCTCATGACGCGCAAGATGCAAGTCGAGATCGAGCTCGGCATGAAGCAGGGTGTGCTCCAGGAAGGCAATGAGGAGCTCAAGCGCCTCAGGTCGGAGCTCGCGGAGATCGATCGCAAGCTCGGCCAGCTGCCGGCGATCGGGCTCGAGTACGCGCGTCTCACCCGCGATCTCCGGGTGCGGGAACAGGTCCACACCTTCCTTCGCACCGAGTACGAGCAGGCCAAGATCCAGGAGGAGCGCGATACTCCGAGCATCACCGTCGTCGATCGCGCCGAGCCGCCGCTCAAGCGGGCGCGGCCGCGCCGCAAGCTCGTCGTTCTCGGCGCCGCATCGGTGGCGGCGGTGGTGTCGGTGCTCGGCGCCCTGGCGGCGACCTGGATCGAGCTCATCCCCGAGGACGACCGCCGCCGCGCCACCCTTCGCGCCGCTCGCGGGGAAATCGGAGGACTGTTCAGATTCCGCCGGCGTGAGGGATAAGACCCGAGAAGCTACTGATTTCGCTGGGCTCCGGGACCCGCTCTCGCTGGCTCAGTTCCGGCGGCACGCGAGCTGACGAGCCGAACATGAAACAGTCGTCCGCCGTCAATTCGCCTGCGAGAGCGGTCCCGTCGCCCGGCGACATGGTTAACGCATCAGCATGCTCGACCTGAAAGTCATTCGACAGGATCCCGATCGAGTGCGCGAGGCGATCGCCGCCAAGGGGGCGAGCGTCGATCTCGATCGCCTTCTCGGCCTCGATGCCGAGCGGCGCGATCTCCTCGGCGAGGTCGAGGCCCTCAAGCACGAGCGGAACGAGGTCTCACGCCAGGTCGGCGAGCTCAAGAGCCGCAATCAGGACCCCGGGGATCGTCTCGAGCGCATGCGCCGGGTGGGAGACGCGATCAAGGCACTCGATGAGCGCGAGCGAGCGCTCACCGCTGCCATCGACGAGCTTCTCGCCTGGGTGCCCAATCTGCCCCACTCCTCGGTGCCCCACGGCGGCTCGGCTGCGGACAACGTCGTCGTCCGGGTCGAGGGAAAGCCACCGCAGCTTGCCGGGAAGCTGCTCACTCATATCGAGCTCGGCGAGCGGCTCGGCATCCTCGACCTCGAGCGCGCGGCCAAACTTTCGGGCTCGGGTTTCAGCGTCTTGCGCGGACTGGGGTCGCGGCTCGAGCGCGCCCTCATCTCCTACATGCTCGATCTCCATACCTCGCAGCACGGCTACGAAGAAGTGTGGACCCCGGTGCTGGTGCGGCCGGAGTGCCTCTTCGGCACCGGTCAGCTCCCCAAGCTTCGCGAAGACATGTATCACCTGGGCGGGGATGACCTCTTCCTCATCCCCACCGCCGAGGTGCCGATCACCGGCCTTTACGCCGGCGAGACGCTGCGCGAGGAGATGCTGCCCCTCAAGCATTGCGGCTACACCGCCTGTTTCCGCCGCGAAGCGGGCGCCGCCGGTCGCGAGACGCGCGGCCTCCTGCGGCTCCACCAATTCGACAAGGTGGAGCTGGTCAAGTTCGTCCATCCCGATCGCTCCTATGCCGAGCACGAAAGTCTCCTCGCCGATGCCGAAGCGGTGTTGCGCCACCTCGGGCTCCACTACCGGGTGGTCGCGCTCTCGACCGCTGATCTGAGCTTCGCCGCCGCCAAGTGCTACGACCTCGAGGTGTGGGCGGTGGGGGAGGGGCGATGGCTCGAGGTTTCCTCCTGCTCCAACTTCGAGGATTTCCAGGCGCGGCGTCTCGGGATCCGCATGCGGCCCGCGGACGGCGGCAAGACGCGCTACGTCCATACGCTCAACGCCTCCGGGACGGCGCTGCCGCGGCTGGTCGTCGCTCTCCTCGAGCATTACCAGACCGCCGAGGGCACGGTGCGCCTGCCGGAGGCCATCCGACCCTACATGGGCGGCATCACCGAGCTCGCCCCGCTCACCGCGGCGGCCGCCCATCGCAGCTAAGAAGGAGATCGGATGGCACGGCCGGCGAGCCCGCGACCCGCGGGCACTCCATCGAGCGCTCCATCCAGCGCCCCATCCAGCGCTCCATCGAGCCCGCCGGCGATTCCCTCTTCGCCGAAACGGCGACCGCTGCGGGTGAGCCGCGGGCGGGTGCGGCTCGATGTCGACGCCGGCTCGCCCGCCTGGCTCCGGGGGTACGTCTTCCTCGGATCGTCGGTGATCATCGCCGGTCTCTTCCTCTACACCCATCTCCTGACCGTGCGACTCGAGCGTCAGGTGCAGGCGACGAGTCGCGTGCTCGCCGATTTCTGTGCCGCGGTCACTCTCGAAGCGCTCGAATCGGAGCGGCTCCAGGGGGTGTTTCGGGAAGTGATGCGTCAGATCGATTTCCCGGTGGTGCTCAGCGACGCCGACGGCCGCCCCTACGCCTGGCGCGAGATCGGCATCCCGCCCGATGCCGTGACCGTCGAGATGAGCCAGGCTCTCGATCCCCACAACCCGCCATCGTCCGGCCCGCTCGCCGATATCTTGCGCATCACCCGCGCCATGGACCAGAAGAACCCGCCGGTGCCCATGGTCAGCGCCGGATCGGAGCAGGTGGTCGGGTATGTCCACTTCGGCGAGTCGCAGCTCTTGCGCGAGGTGCGATGGGTGCCGGTGGTCGAGATCGCCGCATTCTTCTTGTTCATCGCCCTCGGCTTTCTCGGTTTCCGCAGCGCCAAGGTCTCCGAGCAACGTTTCATCTGGGTGGGAATGGCCAAGGAGACCGCGCACCAGCTGGGGACTCCCATCTCCTCGCTCATGGGTTGGATCGAGGTGATGCGCGAGCGCGCCCGGGCCGGGAGCAGGTCCGCAGATCCCGCCGGCTCGACCTCCGAGCCGGTCACTCTACCCCGCGCGCTCTTCGACCAGACCGTGTCGGAGATGGAGGCGGACATCGAGCGGCTGAACAAGATCGCCTTCCGCTTCTCGAATGTCGGCTCCGAGCCCAAGCACAAGCTCGAGGACGTGGTGTCGGTGGTGGCCTCGACCGTCGAGTACGTGCGCAAGCGCCTGCCGCGCCTCGGTCGCGGCCCGGTCATCGTCGAGCGCTACGAAGAGGTGCCGCCCCTCAATCTCAATGTCGAGCTCGTCGAGTGGGTGATCGAGAATCTGCTCGTCAACGCCGTCGATGCGGTGGACAAGCCGGAGGGTCGGATCGAGGTCGTGGTCGAGCGGCGGCGGGAGTCGGAGACGGTGGAGATCCGGGTGAGCGACAACGGCCGCGGCGTTCCCGCGGGCGACCATCGCCGCATCTTCCAGCCCGGCTTCACCACCAAGCGGCGGGGTTGGGGGCTGGGGCTCACCCTCGCCAAGCGGATCATCGAGGAATATCACGGCGGCCGGATCTGGGTTAAGGAGAGTCATCCGGGGCGAGGGACGACGATGGCGATCTCGTTCCCCCTGTAGCCGCTGCGCTCACCGCCTGATCATCGAATCGGCGGCGCGCAAAACCGGATTGGCCTTCGCCTTGCTACGCCGCTCGCCTGGGCATAGCATGAGAATGCGAACGAGGAGCGAATTCGCAGCCGGGAGTGACCATGCCTGAGACACGCAACATCCTGTGGGCGGACGATGAGATCGATCTCCTGCGTCCCCATGTCCTCTTCCTCGAGGACAAGGGCTACAAAGTAGAAGCGGTGGCCAACGGCGAAGACGCGGTGAGCGCCTTCGCCCGCAGTCACTTCGATGCCGTTCTCCTCGACGAGATGATGCCGGGGATGGGCGGGCTCAAGACTCTGGAGGCGATCAAGGAGCTCGATCCCCTGGTGCCGGTTGTCCTCATCACCAAGAGCGAAGAGGAATGGCTCATGGATGAGGCGATCGGCAAGCGCATCTCCGACTATCTGATCAAGCCGGTCAACCCGAGCCAGATCTTTCTCGCCCTCAAGCGCCTGATCGAAGGCAGGAGACTGCAAGAAGGCCAGCTCACCCGCGACTTCGTCGAAGAGTTCAATCGCGTGCGGATGATCGATACCGCGGGCCTCGACACCGAGGGCTGGGTCAATCTCCAGCTTCAGCTCACCGAGTGGGAGATCAAGCTCGGGGGGATGCGCGACCCGGGGCTCGCCCAGTCGCACGCCGATCTCAAGCGCCAGGCGAACGTCGAGTTCGGGCGCTTCATCGAAGAGCACTATGCCGACTGGATGGCCTCTTCCACCCGGCCGCCCATGTCTCCCGATATCGTGCGCCGCTGGGTGCAGCCGCATCTCTCCGCCGGGAAGCGGGTCTATCTCATCGTCATCGACTGCATGCGCCTCGACCAGTGGCTGATGGTGACGCCGATGCTCGAGCCCTATTTCACCATCGAGACCGAGCACTACTTCGGCATCTTGCCTTCGGCCACTCCCTATGCGCGGAACTCCATTTTCGCCGGACTCTTTCCCCGCGAGATCCATGCCCAGCTTCCCGACTTCTGGCAGGAGCGGGTGTCGCAGGAGAAGTCGAAGAATCGTTACGAGAAGGAGCTGCTCGAGGCTCAGATCAAGCGGCTCGGCAACAAGGCGCTGTCGCTCAAATACGTCAAGATCTACTCGATCGACGAAGGGCTGGCGCTGGTGCGGCAGGTATCGAGCTTCTCGTCGATCCAGGTCGTGGCGCTGGTGTTCAACTTCGTCGACATCCTCGCTCATGGGAGAAGCGAGTCCGACATCTTGCGGGAGCTGGCCCCGGACGAGGCGGGCTTCCGCTCGGTGATGGCTTCCTGGTTCGCCCACTCGCCGCTCCTCGAGGTGCTCAAGGGAGTGGCGAGCCAGGACAATTGTGTGGTGATCATCACCACCGACCATGGGGCGACGATGGGGATGAGGGCGGCCCTCGTCTACGGCGATCGCACCACTTCCACCAACTTGCGTTATAAATTCGGAAAGAACCTGGGATGCGATCCGAAGCAGGCGCTTCATATCAAACAACCGGAGGCTTACAACCTGCCCGATGATCAGCTCAACAAGCACTACATCATCGCCAAGGAGGATTTCTATTTCGTCTATCCCACCAACTTTCACGAGTACGAGCGCCAGTATCGCGGCAGCTTCCAGCATGGCGGGATCTCGATGGAGGAGCTGATCGTGCCGGTCGCCACCCTCGTCCCGCGAAGGTGAACGGGCGGTGCTCATTCTCGAGCGATTGACCGGCTCGGCGGCGGAGACCGAGTCCCTCGGCCGCGAGATCGGCGTCCGGCTCAAGTCCGGTTCGCTCTGGCTCCTGAGCGGCGAGCTGGGAGCGGGCAAGACCGTTTTCGTCCGCGGCCTGTGCCGCGGCCTGGGGGTCACCGATCGGGTGCGAAGCCCGAGCTTCACCCTGGTCACCCACTATCGAGGCGGGCGATTGCCGGTCGTGCACGTCGATCTCTATCGGCTCGAGAGCCCGCTCGAGATCGCCCATCTCGCCTGGGACGATCTGGCGCCGGAGAATGCAGTCGTGGTCGTGGAATGGGGGGAACGGGCCCGCTTTCTCTCGGCGAGCGATCGCTTCGAGGTGGAGATCGGGCTTCGCGGCCGCGGCGAGTACCGGGATGACCAGCGGGACGAGCGCTTGATTCACATCACCGCTTTGGGCGAGGCCATGGCAGCGCTCGCACCCGCGGCGACTGGGCTCGCGCCGGAAGCGTCGGCGGCGTTCGCGCCCCCAGCCGGGAAGCGTTGATGCGAGTCCTCGGGATCGATACTTCGACCGGGCATCTCGGGTTGGCGCTCTGGTTCGACGATCGACTGCTCGGTGAGCTCGAGCTCGATCTCGGGCGCAAGCACTGCGAGACGATGGGAGCGGCGCTCGATGGTCTCCTCACCGATCTCGGTCTCGGCATCGGCGATCTCGGCGGCATCGCCGTGGCGCAGGGTCCAGGCTCGTTCACCGGGCTCAGGATCGGTGTCGCGTTCGCGCAGGGGCTCGCTCTGGCCTCGGGACGCCCGCTGGTCGGGGTGAGTACCCTCGATGCTCTCGCCCACGGCGCCGGGCTCTGGGAGGGACGGCTGGTCGCCTGCCTTGACGCTCGCCGGGGCGAGGTCTACTTTGGCGCTTACCTGCGAGAAAGAGGCGGCGCCCGGCGGATCGGCGATTCGCAGGTGGGGCCGGTCGGGCAGGCCGCCGAGCTATGCGCGTCCTTCGACACCCCGGTCCTCGTCGTGGGAGACGCCGCCGAGACCATCCGAGCAGCCGCCGAGGAGACTCGCGTCTCCGGACCGGCGATCACGGCGGCGCCGCCCGAGTACGGCCTGCCGCGTGCCGCGGTGGTGGCGGCTCTGGGCGGCGAGCGGCTCGCGCGCGGCGGCGACCATGCCCCCGAGCACGTCCAACCGATCTATCTCCGTCGATCCGATGCCGAGATCCGGCGTGACGTCATGGCCGGACGGACTTGAGATCGCGCCGATGACCGAGGCGGATCTCGATCATGTCCACGCCATCGAACAAACGTCCTTCCCCGATCCATGGCCTCGCCGGTTCTTCGCCGACGAGGTCGCCAAGACCCCGCTCGCCTATGCGCGAGTGGCGCGTCTCGGCGGCCAGGTGGTCGGGTATCTGGTCGCCTGGTTCGTCCTCGACGAAGTACACCTCGGGAATTTGGCGGTCCACGCTTCCCATCGCCGATGCGGCATCGGCCGGGCGCTGCTCGATGATCTCCTTTACCGCGCCGAACGGCGGGGATCGACGATGGTGACCCTCGAAGTACGAGCGGGGAATCGGGCCGCCATCGACCTCTATACCCGCTTCGAGTTTCATCCGGTGGCGGTGCGAAAGGGCTACTATGCCGGGCGGGAGGACGCCATCATCATGGTGCGCGAGTTCTCGGGCGACGGCTCTCCTGCAAAACCCCGGCGGCGGCCGGGCAAGCCTGCGTAGGGCGAAGGGACAAGGCGCAAATGTCCTGGTTCAAGAAGACTCGTCTCGGCTTCAGGGTCGGGCGCCGGAGAAGCCGGGAGACGCCTGACGGACTCTGGCGCAAGTGCGACAGCTGCGGCGAGATTCTCTATGTCAAGGATCTCGAGCGGAACCTGCGCGTCTGCGCGAAGTGCGGCTTCCATTTCCGGCTGAGCGCCCGCGAGTACATCGCTTTCCTCGCCGACGAGGGATCGTTCGAAGAGCTTTATGCCGGCGTCACCGCCGCCGATCCACTGCGTTTCCGCGACACCAAGCGTTACGTCGACCGCCTGCGCGAAAACCGGCGGCAGACCGGCCTCAATGAATCGGTGGTCTGCGGCCGGGCCCGGCTTTTCGACCATCGGGTCGCGCTCGCGGTCATGGACTTTTCCTTTCTCGGCGGCACCCTGGGCTCGGCCACCGGTGAGAAGGTGCGGCGCACGGTCACTCTGGCTCGAGACGAGCGCATCCCCTTGATCATCGTCTCCACCTCGGGCGGCGCCCGCATGCAGGAGGGAATCCTCTCGCTCATGCAGATGGCGAAGACCGCGGTCGCTCTCGCCGATCTCGCCGATCAGAACATCCCCATCATCTCCATTCTGATCGATCCCACGACCGCCGGCGTTGCCGCGAGCTATGCCGCGCTCGGCGACGTGGTCATCGCCGAGCCGGGGGCGATGATCGGCTTTGCCGGACCGCGGGTGATCCAGCAGACGATCAATCAAGAGTTGCCTGCCGGCTTCCAGCGGGCCGATTTCGTGCTCGAGCACGGAATGATCGACATGATCGTCCCGCGGCGCGAGATGCGGGAACGGGTCGGCAAGCTCATCGACCTCATCATCGAGCCCCGGCGTCAGTCGGATGCGGGAGCTGTCGACGCCGGCCATCGTGCGGCGGCGGGGACACCGAGCGTGGAGGCGCTGCGACAAGCCGCCAGCGTCGCCGATTCGAGCCTCCCGTCGAAAGCAGGGTCGCCGCACCCCGACGAATGATCACAGGCGTCGAGCCCACTCGCGCCCTCGAAGCGCTCGAGCGCCGCGAGTGGAGCGGCATGAAGCTCGGGCTCGATCGTTTCCGCGGTCTTCTCGCCGAGCTCGGCCATCCCGAACGCCGCATGGCAACGGTTCTCGTCGGCGGCACCAACGGCAAGGGATCGACCGCGGCAGCGCTCGGCGCCATGTTGTCGGCCGCCGGCTATCGCACCGGCTTCTACTCGAGCCCGCACCTTCTTTCCTATCGCGAGCGGGTGCGAGTGAATGGGCGCGCCATCCGCCGGGCCGAGGTCGATTCGGCAATGGAGCTCATCGCCCCGGCGATGGCGGCGAGCGGCGCTTCCTTCTTCGAAGCGATGACTGCTCTCGCCCTCCTTCATTTCGCTCGCCGCGAGGTCGAGGTGGCGGTGCTCGAGGTGGGGATCGGGGGGGCGCTCGACGCGACCAACGCCGTCGACCCCATGGCCTCGGCGGTGGTCTCGGTGGGTCTCGATCACACCGATGTGCTGGGCCCGACCATCACCCACATCGCTCGTGACAAGGCGGGGATCGCCCGTCCGGGGCGCCCGTTCATCATCGGCGCCACCGGGCGCGCCCGAGAGGTGCTCCGCACCGAGGCCGAGCGGCGAGGGGCGCGACCGCTCCTC
>JBIOUT010000268.1:0-2286 GCA_044867365.1 Candidatus Eiseniibacteriota bacterium
CATCGGAGCTCACCGGAACCAGGAGGCCGCCGAAGAGTTGCCATCCAGGCCCGGCGAAGACGTTGGTGTCCTCGATTCCGCGCTCGAAGTTATTGACCTCGTTGACCAGGATTTCATAGGCGACTCCCACCCCGGCGAAGGGAGTCACTGTGCGGCTCCCCGGCAGGCGAACGCCGAGCGCAACTCCGAGAGGGATGAGATTGGACGAGGTCGCAAGCCGCTTGACGCTCGTCGTGACCACGTTGCCGTTGGCGTCGACTTCTTCGGCGATGACCATCTCGTCGGTGAACGATCTCCGGTAATAGTCGAGGTTGAAACCCGCGGTGACTCGATTCTGGAACTCGACTCCGGTCGAGAGCCCGAAGAAACCCCCGCCGTTGCGGTCGCCCTCGGGGTCGAAGGTCCCGAACTTGAGATTGACGAAGTTCTCGCGGTCATCGCGCACGTAGCGGCGATCATCCCGAGGCACGCGTTGAACTCGGTGGCGCGGATATCGTGGGTATCGGGTCAAGCGAGGTGGGTAAGGAGGATAAGGGCAATCGGCGAGAGCGGGCCCGGCGAGCTCGCTGAGCGCGGTCATGAGGAGGACGAGAAGCGCCGCCGCGCGGGCGCGGTATCGATGCGAGTGCTGGCGAGCGATGGAGCCGGTCATGAGTACGCCTCCGAGATCTTTGCCCGAGATGATCGGCGACGTGCCCTGTGGATCGTTGGGTCGCGAACCTCGATCGAGTGTCGCTCCCGAGGTGTCGCTCCCCCGCGCCCGGGGCGATCGCCGCGAAAGATGACTCGCGGGCACCCGCAATCGCGGTTCGTAGGCCCCAAGCACACCGCCAAGCCGATTTGGCTTCCCTGGAGAGGGTCGTGACCAGGGGCGGATGCCCGCCTGTCCCAGCCCTCAACCGCAAGCGGCGTGCCGCGCCGGCGAGGACCGCGGCCGGTCTCGGAGCTCAAGACATCGCAAGGTGTTGCCGGTTTGACTCGGTCTTCGAGCGGGAGAGTTGCTGTGATCGCTCGATCACACCGTGTCGCAGTCCCGAATCGCCGACAGATCTCAACCGCGTCGTGCGCCGGGCCTTCGCCAACCGCGCGGCGATCCCCGCCTCCGGAACGCGCCGAGGCCCCCTCCCCGAGTTGACACCGTCCATTGCCCGCCCTACCCTGTCGGATCTGCATCTTTTTGTGGCGACAGCACTTGGTAAGCCCTGAAGGAAGCGAACTGATGCCCGAGGCGCTCCTCGAAATCAACGACCTGCATACCCGTTTCCACACCGGCGACGGGGTGGTTCCCGCGGTCGATGGGGTGTCCTTTCGTCTTCTCGAGGGCGAGACCCTGGGGCTCGTCGGCGAGTCCGGCTGCGGCAAGAGCGTGACGGCGCTCTCCATCCTCCGATTGATCCCGCGCCCACCCGGTGAGATCTCGGGTGGGCCGCTTCTCTTTCGCGGCGAGGACCTCCTCGCCAAGAGCGAGAAGGAGATGCGGAAGATCCGGGGCAACGCGATCTCGATGATCTTCCAGGAGCCGATGACCTCGCTCAATCCCGTCTTCACCTGCGGATTCCAGATCATGGAGGCGATTCAGCTCCACCAGCGCCTCGACAAGGCGCGAGCCCGCGAGCGCGCCATCGACATGCTGCGGGTGGTCGGCATTCCGTCTCCCGAGCAGCGGGTCGACGAATATCCGCACCAACTTTCCGGCGGCATGCGGCAGCGGGTGATGATCGCCATGGCGCTCTCCTGCAATCCCGCTCTCCTCATCGCCGACGAGCCCACCACCGCCCTCGACGTCACCATTCAGGCGCAGATTCTCGAACTCATCGGGCGGCTCAGGCGCGAGTTCAAGATGTCGGTGCTCATCATCACTCACGATCTGGGGGTGGTGGCGGAGGTAGCCGATCACGTCGCGGTGATGTACGCGGGCAAAGTGGTCGAGTACGCGACCGTGAACGAAATCTTCGCCCGCCCGCTCCACCCTTATACCCAGGGGCTCCTCACCTCGATTCCGCGACTGGGAGGAGAGCTCGAGCGATTGCAAGTCATTCCCGGCGTGGTGCCGAGCCCGCTCGATTTCCCGAGCGGATGCCGGTTCCATCCTCGCTGCCCGCTGGCCGACGCGCGTTGTCGCACCGAGGAGCCGCCGCTCGTGCCACACGCGGACGGACATCTCGCCGCCTGCTGGCATGCAGGTGAAGTCGCCTTCGCACCACCGGGTGAGCGCCGATGACCGGCGCGCCAACCACCCGCTCGCAAGCCATGACCAATGGCCGCCCGCTTCTCGAGGTGCGGGAC
>JBIOUT010000269.1:0-16053 GCA_044867365.1 Candidatus Eiseniibacteriota bacterium
CGGCCGCCCATTCCCAGCTTGCGCGGGCGGCGCGAGGCTAGGCCTCCTGCTTGACGTGCTTGCGCAGATACTCGATGGCGTCGCGGACCGTGGTCATCTTCTCCGCGTCTTCGTCCGGGATCTCGAGCTCGAACTCTTCTTCGAGCGCCATAACCAGTTCGACCTGATCCAGGGAGTCGGCTCCCAAGTCATCGATGAACGAGGCGTCCACGGTGACTTGATCGGACGACACCCCGAGCTGCTCGGTGATGATCTCCTTCACCCGCTGCTCGCTGAAACCCGCCATCTTGCTTACCTCCGTTTTGATCTCGTACGTTCCTACGGCGATAAACGAACTGGACGGCCGGAAAGGTCCGGACGCTCCATCACGCCATCAGCATACCCCCATCCACATGGATCACCTGACCGGTGATGTAAGCCGCCTGTTCGGAAGCCAGGAAAGCCACGATAGGGGCCACGTCTTCGGGCTGACCGAAGCGGCCGAGGGGGATCGCTTCGAGCATCCGAGCCTTGACGTCTTCGGACAACACCTCGGTCATGCCGGTGGAAATGTAACCCGGGGCCACACAGTTGGCGGTGACCCCCCGCCCCGCGAGCTCCTTCGCCACCGACCGGGTGAAGCCCACGATCCCTGCCTTGGAGGCGGCGTAATTGGCCTGACCGGCGTTGCCCGTGACGCCCACCACCGAGGATACACTAATGATGCGCCCCCATCTCCGGCGGGTCATCCCCCGGGCAAACTCGCGGGTGCTGAGGAAAGTCCCTTTCAGATTGGTGTCGAGGACCCGGTCCCAGTCGGCGACCTTGGTGCGGAAGAGAAGCCCGTCCTGGGTGATCCCGGCGTTGTTGATCAGGATGTCGACCGCCGGGAAGTGACGCCCGACCTCGGTCGCCAGGGCCTCGACATCCGATTCCTTGCCGACATCGGCTGCGGTCGCCAGCACCTTGCGCCCGAGAGACTCGATCTCACTCGCCACTCCCGCCAGGGCCTTCTCGTCTCTGCCGACGACGACGACGTCCGCGCCCGCCCGGGCGAGAGCGAGGGCCACCGATCGTCCGATCGAGCGCGAGGCGCCGGTGACGAGGGCCACTCGCCCCGCAAGACCATTTCCGGAGCCGCCCACCGGCTAGACCTTTCGCCCATCGAGAAGACTCGACACCGCCGACTCGAGCCCTAGCGGATCGCTGATCGAGAGCACGCGCACATCGGGATTGATCGAGCGCATGAGACCCCGCAATACCGACCCCGGACCCAGCTCGACCGCCTCCGCTGTTCCGCCGGCGATCAAGGCCCGCATCGATTCCTCCCAGCGCACCGGCTTGAGGAGCTGCTCTTTGAGGGTGCTGCGCGCCTCCGCCGCGGTCCACACCGCTTGCGCGGTCGAGTTGGCAACGACCGGCAGGCGAGGATCGGCGATGCTGCAGGCATCGAGCGTCTCCCCCAGGCCGCTGGCCGCGCTCTCCATGAGCGGCGAGTGGAAGGCGCCCGACACCGAGAGCCGTGCGGCGCGCTTGGCGCCCACTTGCTTGGCGAGCTCGATCGCCTGCTCGACCGCCGCTATCTCGCCCGAGACCACGACCTGCGTCGGACCGTTCAAGTTCGCCGCCACCACCACCCCCGATGACCCCGCCTCCGCCAACACCGGCCCGAGCTCCTGGAGTGAAAGCCCGAGGATGGCCGCCATCGTCCCCGGATGCCGGAGCCCCGCCTCGTACATGAGCTCCCCGCGCCGGCGCACGATGCGCACCGCATCGGTGAACGAAAGCGATCCGGCGGCGACGTGAGCAGTGTACTCGCCGAGGCTGTGCCCGGCCCCGATCGCGCCTTCGATCCCCGCTTGCCGCAACAGATTAAGGCAGGCGACCCCATGGATCAAGATGGCCGGTTGGGCGTTCTGGGTCTTGATCAGATCGCTCTCGGGGCCGGTGAACGAGAGCCGGGCGAAATCGAATCCGGCGGCGTCGGAGGCCTCTTCGTAAGTGGCGCGCACGAGAGGGAAGGCGGCATGGAGGTCCTTTCCCATCCCCACCTGCTGCGCACCCTGGCCGGGAAAGAGGAGCGCGAGTCTATCCATGAGCCTCCTCGGCGAGAGGCGCCGGCCGGCCGGCGGCCATCTCCTCACGGGATGTCCCTGCCATCGCCCCGACCTGACCGAGCTTCTCGAGCTCGGCGACGATGAGCTCGTTCAAATGCTGGTCGATAAGCTCGCCTGCGACGCGGATCGCATTCTTGATCGCCTTGGGCGAGCTCGAGCCGTGAGCGATGATGCACACGCCGTTGACCCCGAGGAGCGGCGCCCCGCCGTATTCGGCGTGATCCACCTCGCGTTTGAACCGCTGGAAGGCCGGCCGCAACATCCATCCGCCGAGCTTCGAGCGGGCGTCGCGGTGAATCTCGCGCCGCAGCCGATGGGTGAGGAGCTCCACGACACTCTCCGAGAACTTGAGCACGACGTTGCCGGTGAATCCGTCACAAACGACGACGTCGACCGCTCCGCGGAAGATGTCGCGGCCTTCGACGTTGCCGACGAAATTGAGCGGACTCGCGCTCAGGAGCTCGAAAGCGGCGAGCATCAGCTCGTTTCCCTTCGAGCTCTCCTCGCCGATGTTGAGGAGCCCGATCCGCGGCTTCTCCTTGCCGAGAATGGTGCGCGCATAGACCGAGCCCATGACTGCGAATTGCAGGAGATGAGTGGGCTTGCACTCCGAGTTGGCGCCGACATCGAGGAAGACGCAGCCGCCGCGCTCGGTCGGCACGTAGGTGGCGATCGCCGGCCGATCGACCGCCGGCAGCGGGCGCATGCGCACGAGGCTGGCGGCGACCGCGGCGCCGGTGTTGCCGGCCGAGACCACCGCCTGCGCCTTGCCTTCCTTGACCAGCCGCGCACAGACCCCGATCGATGAATTGGGCTTGCGGCGCACCGAGGTCGCCGCCGCCTCCCCCATCCCCACTCGATCGGGAGCGTGGACGATCGCAAAGAGCGAGGGGTCGGCGCCCAATCGGCGAAGCTCGGCGAGGACCAGCGGCTCGTCACCGACGAGCAGCAATCGCCCGCGACCGCCCTCGCGGACATGGGCCAACGCTCCCTCGACGATTGCCGCAGGAGCGTGATCGCCCCCCAATGCGTCCACCGCGATGGTGAACGGGTCCGCGGTGGATGGATCCGCGGTCGAAGGTCGACTCGAGCCCGACGGGGAGGCTTTCATGGGCACTCGGCGGCGGAGAGGCTCGATGGCCGGAGCCGTCGCAGGCCGGGACCGCCGCGATGCCTTCCGACTAGGATTCGCTCGGCGGGATCACGTCGCGGCCGTCGTAGGCGCCGCAATGGCTGCAGACACGATGAGGCTGCTTGGGCTTGTGGCAGCTGGGGCAACTCAGCACCGCCGGACGCCGAAGCTTCCAGTGAGTGCGCCGCTTGGCGCTCCGACTTCGCGAATGCCGCCGCTTGGGCAGAGCCATCGGTTCGAACCCTCCGAGTTAGATGACGATGGAATCGAACACCCTAGCGCTCACGAGCCTCACCAAGCGCTTTCCAGCGAGGGTCGATGCTCGGATGGTGCACAGGGGCAAGTCTCGACGTTCCGATCGGCGCCGCATCGGGGGCAGAGGCCCCGGCACTCCTCGGTGCAGAGATTCCGCATCGGAATGTCGACGAGCACCGCTTGGCGGAGCTCGGCCGTCAGATCGATCTGGTGCCCGTCGTGGAAGACGACTCCGTCCTGCCCCGCCAACGGATGTCCACTCGGTAGCGACTTGCGCCCGATGGCGCGAACCAGCCCGGTGAAGACATGTTGGAAAGGCCGCAGGCAGCGGTCGCAGTCTCCTTCCCGTGCGCCGGTGAAGCGGATCGAGAGGTCGAGGTCGTGGCCAGACCGCACCACAACCAAGTCAACGTCGAGCTCCTGCCGGAACTTGAGTCCCGGCCAGCTCAGATCGAGCCCGCCGATATCCATCCGTTCGCTGAGGGTGGTTGTCCCCTCACCGAACTGACGGAGGTCCAGGACGAGCCCGTTCGACCGTCCCATGGTTCTCTCGACCGGGGGTGCCTTCGCGGATTGCAAGCGATGCACTGATGCGGACTTCTCCACTCAAGCCGGCGCCCGGCGGCATTCTAACCGCGGCTTGGAGGGGGTGTCAACGCGCGGGTGGCCCGCCCCAGACACCCCCGTCCGGGGGCCGGAGTTCCTCCCGCCCTGACCTTCCCTCTAGCGAAGCACGGGAAGCCGCCAGCCCAGGCGGGCGGCAAAGAACCCGATCTCCTCGCGGGCGGTCTCGGGCCCATCCGAGCCATGAACGGCGTTCAGCTGCTTGTCCGAGCCGAACTCGTGGCGGATAGTGCCCGCCGCCGCTTCGCGGGGGTCGGTGGCTCCGAGGAGATCCCGGAGCCGGGGGATGGCGTCATCGCCGGCTTCGAGCAGGCAAGGAAGGCAAGGCCCTGAGGACATGAAGCGGCAGAGATCATCGAAGAAGGGTCGCTCGCGGTGAACCTGATAGAAGCGCTTCGCCTCGTTGAGGGTGAGATGAGCGAGGCTCATCTCACGGATGGTGAAACCCGCGGCTTCCACCCGCGCCAGGATCCGTCCGATTTGACCGGCTGCAACCGCATCCGGCTTGATGATGAACAGGGTATACGCCACAGAAGCCTCGCCGCAGAAAACTCGCCGCCGATCAATGGACCATCAATGGACTCGAGAGGTGAGCTGGGCGCTCACCAGCGCCGGGATCGCCGATGGCGTCTTGGCCACGACCACTCCCGCCTCGGTGAAGGCGCGGATCTTTTCTTCGGCGGTGCCCGACGACCCGGAGACGATGGCGCCGGCATGACCCATCCGGCGACCCGGCGGCGCGGTCTGCCCGGCGATGAAAGCCACCACCGGTTTGGAGAATTGCCGGCGAATGACCTCGGCGGCCAGCTGCTCATCGGTGCCGCCGATCTCTCCGATCAGGACGACCGCATCGGTCTCCGGATCGGCGGCAAAGAGCTCGAGCACATCGACGAAATCGGTGCCGATGATCGGATCGCCGCCGATGCCGATGCAGGTCGATTGTCCGATGCCGGCGTCGGTCAGCGCTTTGACCACCTCGTAGGTGAGCGTGCCCGAGCGCGACACCAGTCCCACCCGTCCCGGCCGGCAGATGCTTCCCGGCATGATTCCGACCTTCGACTTTCCCGGCGAGATGAGGCCCGGACAGTTGGGGCCGATCAAGCGGGTCGACGGATTGCGAGCCAGGATTTCGCTCGAGACCGCCATGTCGGCGACCGGGATCCCCTCGGTGATGCACACGGTGAGGGCGACGCCGGCAGCCGAAGCTTCGAGAATGGCGTCGGCGGCAAAGGCCGCCGGAACATAGATCACGCTGGTATTGGCTCCGGTCTCGCGCACCGCGTGCTCGACGGTGTTGAAGACCGGGACTCGGCCGTCGAAGCGATCGCCGCCCTTGCCCGGAGTGACGCCGGCAACGACCTGGGTGCCGTACTCGAGCATGCTCTTGGCGTGAAACGAGCCGTCTCGCCCGGTGATGCCCTGGACGACGACTCGCGTCCGCTCATCGATGAGGATGCTCATCGCGAGCTCCCCGCCGCTTCGGCCGCGGCCCGGCTTCCCCGCGCCTGAGCGATCGCCTGCCTGACCCCCTCGTCCATGGAGGTCGTGCTCGTCAATCCCGCGCTCGCCAGGATCTCACGCGCCCGCTCCTCGTTGGTGCCGGTCAAGCGGATGACGATGGGCACCCCCGGGCGCCGCTTGGACAGGGCCTGGACGATTCCCTGGGCGACATCGTCGGTGCGGGTGATGCCGCCGAAGATGTTGAAGAAGATGGCGGTCACCTTGGAATCGGAGGCGAGGATGTCCATAGCAGTGAGGACCTTCTCCGGATTCGAGCTGCCGCCGATGTCGAGGAAGTTGGCCGGGGACCCGCCGTAGGCCTTGATCACGTCCATGGTGGCCATGGCCAGTCCCGCGCCGTTGACCACGCACCCGATCTCGCCATCGAGCCGGATGTAGGAGAGGCCCATTCGCCGGGCGGCGGCCTCGTTCGGCTCCTCGTCGTCGCGCATCGCCTCGAACTCCGGATGGCGGAAGAGGGCGTTGTCGTCGAGGTTGATCTTGGCATCGAGCGCCCACACCAGGCCGTCGCGACCGACCACGAGCGGGTTGATCTCCGCCAACGAGGCGTCGACTCGCCGATAGACATCCCACAGCTGGCCGAGAATGGTGGCCATGCGCAACGCCACATCGCTTCGCTCCTCGATGGCGAAGGAAACCCGGCGGGCGGCGAAGGGACGCAATCCGGCGAGCGGATCGACATGATGGCGGACGATCTTTTCGGGAGTCGAGCGCGCCACCTCCTCGATGTCGATGCCGCCGGCGGCCGAAGCCATGACGACCGGGCGCTTGCGTCCCCGATCGAGGACGATGCCGAGGTAGTGCTCGTGGGCGATGTCGAGCTGCTCGGCGACAAGCACGCTCTTCACCTCGAGGCCTTTGATGGTCATGCCGAAGACCGTCTTGGCCTTAGCCTCGGCTTCTTCGGGAGTCGAAGCGAGCTGGATGCCGCCGGCCTTGCCGCGGCCGCCGGCATGCACTTGCGCCTTGACCACAACCGTGCCCCCCAGCTCGGCGGCGGCGGCCCGCGCTTCAGCGGGAGCGCGAACCAAGAGCCCGCGAGGCACCGGGATACCGGCCGCGGCCAGGAGCTCCTTCGCTTGGTACTCGTGGATGTTCATGGGCGAGCCGGGTGAGTGTTCATGTGCGATCACCCCTGCCGGTTGCGGTCAGCGGAGCGCCCGCCGCAGCTGCCGCTCGGGTCGCACGTCCTTGTCGTCTGCTTTCGGCCAACCAGTGGTCGATGACCCCGGCGAGGTCCGGCTTCCCGATGGGTTGGAGCTCGTAGGTGACCCGGACCGCAGGACGATCGAAGGCGATGAGCCGCCGGAGATCGATGGGGGTGGCGATGATCACCGCCTCCGCCGGCACCGCCTTGATCGTCCGCTCGAGATCGGCCACCTGCTCCGGGCCGTAGCCGAGAGCGGGCAAGACCGGCCCGATCTCGGGATAGCGGATGAAGGCCTCGGCGATGCGGCCGACGACATACGGGCGTGGATCGACGATCTCCGCCCCGAACTTGTGCGCCGCAACCACTCCGGCGCCGTAACGCATCCCGCCGTGGGTGAGGGTCGGCCCGTCCTCGATGACGAGCACCCGGCGGCCGCTCAACGCCGCCGGATCTTCGACCGCGATCGGAGACGCGGCCTCGACGACGACGGCGCGCGGATTCACCCGGCGGATGTTGGCGCGTACGGTGTCGGCGCCGCCCGGGGGCGCGTTCTCGATCTTGTTGATGACGATGACATCGGCGAGCCGGAAATTGATCTCGCCTGGATGGTAGAGGAGCTCGTGTCCGGGCCGGTGAGGATCGACGACGGTGATGGTGAGATCGGGCTCGAAGAAGGCGAAATCGTTGTTGCCGCCGTCCCAGAGGATGACATCCGCCTCCTTCTCCGCCTCGTGGAGAATGGCGGTGTAGTCGATCCCGGCGAAGACGATGGTGCCGTTGCGGAGATGAGGCTCGTATTCCTCGCGCTCCTCGACCGTGCACTGGTTGAGATCGAGATCATCGAAGGTGGCGAAACGCTGGAGGCGCTGGCGCTCGAGTTGCCCATAGGGCATGGGATGGCGCACCGCCACCACCTGCTTGCCGGCGGCCTTGAGCAACTTCGCCACATGCCGGGTGGTCTGGCTCTTGCCGCTTCCGGTGCGCACCGCGACGACCGCGACGACCGGGATCGCCGACTTGAGCATGGTGGCCCGGGGGCCGATGAGGCGGAAGTCACAGCCGAGCGCCGAAGCCCGCGAGGCGGCGTGCATCACGTACTCGTGCGAGACATCGGAGTAGGCGAAGACGACCTCGTCGATTTCATGCCGGCGGACCAGACTCTCGAGCTCGTCCTCGGCGACGATCGGAATCCCCTGGGGATAGAGCGGGCCGGCCAGCTCTGGAGGATAGGTGCGGGATTCGATGCCGGGAATCTGGGCGGCGGTGAAGGCGATCACCCGGCTTTCGGGATCTCCCCGAAAGACCATGTTGAAGTTGTGGAAGTCGCGGCCGCCGGCTCCCATGATGACGATCTTTCTCGGCATCGACATCACACTCTCGCGTCACCTTCCCGCTCTCGTGCTCAACCCCGACCGCAGAAAATCGAGTTAGCCAGCAGAAAATTAAAGAGCTAGACACGGTAGTCGTGTTCTAGCCCGTGAGCCTTGCCGGCGCCGGGGTCGAGGCTCCGCCCCCCGAGCGGCCCGGACCGGCGCGGGCGACGGCAAATTACCACTCCCGGAGCGCCGGGGTCAAGGCCGCCGCAGGCGGGCGATCAGGGCGGAAGTCGAGTAGCCCGGACGGAAGGGAATGCGCACCACCTTCCCTCCCGCCGCCTCGACCACCTCCCGTCCGGCGATCTCGTCGACGGCGTAGTCGCCTCCCTTGGCCAGGATATCGGGAAGAAGCTCGGCGACGAGATCGGCGGGAGTGTCTTCGGAGAAGACCACCACGCGATCGACCGCCGCGAGCGCGGCGAGAATCGCCGCTCGGTCGGCGGCCGGGGTGAGCGGCCGCCCGTCTCCCTTCAATCGCCGCACCGAAGCGTCGTCGTTCACCGCCACCACCAGGGCGTCGGCAAGGGTTCGGGCATCGGCCAGGTATTCGACATGTCCGCGATGGAGGAGATCGAAGCAACCATTGGTGAATGCGACGCGCTTTCCTTCCCGGCGCAGTTGTTGGCGCCAGGCCACGAGCGCCGGACGATCGACCACCTGTCCCATATCGCTCGTCGCGCCTCGCCCGCTACCAACCGTTGCGAGCGAAGGACTCGTGAATCGCGGTCACCGTCGTCGATGCCGTGCCGAGTTCGCGAATGACGAGCCCCGCGGCGTGATTGGCGATGTGCGCCGCCACTTTGGGATCGCCCCCGGCGGCCAGCGCCATGGCCAGGGCGGCGACCACCGTGTCGCCGGCGCCGGTCACGTCATAGACTTCTTGAGCGACGGTGGGGAAATGGGTGTGCTCGGCCGGCAGCTCGAAGAGGGACATCCCCTGGTCGCCGCGGGTGATGAGCACCGCCGGGCAACCGAGTCGGGAGAGGAGGCCGAATCCCACTTCCTCGAGAACCGTTTCGTCGACGATCCGCCGCCCGTAGGCATTGCCGGCCTCGGCGAGATTCGGGGTGATGACGCTCACCTGTCGATAGGCGTCGAAGTGCGACTCCTTGGGATCGACGCACACCGGGACGCCGAGGTCGTGCGCCCGGCTGAGAACGGCGTCGAGGAACTCGCGGGAGATCACTCCCTTGCCGTAATCGGAGATGATCATCGCTCCCGAGCCGGGAAGGGCCGACTCGACCCGTTCGCGCACGGCGGCGGCGACCGCGGCGGCGAGCGGAGCCGTATCCTCTTGATCGGCTCTCACCACCTGCTGGTGGTGGGCGATGATCCGGGTTTTCTGAGTAGTGCGACGCCGGGGGTCGACGACCAGAGTGTCGCCGGGAATCCCTTGCTCGGTGAGGGCGGTGCACAGCTCCACCCCGGGACGATCGTCACCGATCGCCCCGATGATCATCGCTTCGCCGCCGAGCGCCTGAACGTTGGCGGCGACGTTGGCGGCGCCGCCGAGTCGCAGGGTTTCGCCCGTTACCTCGACGATGGGCACCGGAGCTTCGGGGGAGATGCGATTGACGCTGCCCCATAGGTAGCGGTCGAGCATCACGTCGCCGACCACGAGCACCCGCCGGCCGGCGAACCGCTCGAGAACCGCCTCGACACGCGAGCGCGGGATGTTGGCTTGCTTGGCGCTCATGATCCGGGGAAGGAACGCCGTTCGCTACCGGGATGCGGCATCATCACGGCTGAACGCTACACGCCACCCGGCTCGAGATCAAGCACGCGCGCTGAATGCGTCCCTTTGCGCGACCCTGCCCCGGCGCTTCCTCACATGAAGCCGCGGCTCTTCAGGCTCACGTAAGCGCCGTGGCCGATCACTACATGATCGAGGATCTCGATTCCGAGCAAGACTCCCGCTTGCACCAATCGCCGGGTGAGCGCCACATCGTCATCGGATGGCTCGGGGTCTCCGGACGGATGATTGTGGGCGATGATGATGCATGCGGCTCGCCGTTCGATGGCCGGGGCAAAGACTTCGCGCGGATGCACGATCGAGGCGCTCAAGGTACCCACCGAGATGGTCTCCCGGCTGAGCACCCGATTGCGCGCATCGAGGTAGAAAGCGACGAAGTGCTCGCGGCGGGCGAGCTCGAGATCACGCGCCACCGCGTGAACGTCGGACGCTTGAGTGAGGGTTCGCGGCCCGCTCTCCGGCCGGTAGAGACGCCGAGCGAGCTCGAAGCAGGCGGCGAGGGTGGCGGCGGGCGATGTTCCCAGCCGGCCGGCGGCGGCAAGCTCGCGGCAACCGAGGAGCGCGAGCTCGGCGAGGTCGGCGCGGGAGGAGAGCGCGCGGACTTCCCGCCACACTCGCTCCCCCGTGCTCCCGCGGCCGACGACGACGGCAAGAAGCTCGAGATCCGATAGGCTGTGGGGCCCGTCGCCGGCGAGGCGCTCGCGGAGCCCCGCGGCGGAGACGCGCTTCCCTCCGGCGCGAGGTGGCGAAGCGGGCGGACCGGGCGAGCCGGACTCGAGCGGTGCGAGCCTTTCGCTCGATGGTAAACGTCGACCCAAGCTCAGGCTCCTCGTCACTCCAGGATTGAAAGAGCTCCGGCGGAGCAGACGACGGCTCTTCCTCCATCTGCTCGGCGGGAGGAGCCCGGCTCACCCGGCCCGGTGACCTCACCGCGGCTGCGCGATCCAGTAGTGACAGGCGGAAACCGGGTGCCGAGCTCCGTCGCGGGTGTCGGCTTCGATCTCGAGATCGGCATCTTTCCGCACGACGAGAGCGGCCGGAATCCTGGCGATGACCGCTTCCCCCCAGCGGCCGCCCAGGCCCTCTTCCCCCCGTCCAATCACCGGCTCGGACACCGGCACTCCGTTCCAGCGCACCCGGGCGTGATAAGAGGCGGCGCTGCGAACGATGACCGCGACCTCGCGTCCAGGCCGCACGCGCACTCGCATCCGCTCGCCTCCCGTCGTCACCCGCCCTCCATCCGCGACCAGCTCGAGACTGTCACCGGGGCAGCGGCGGCCGACGACGAAGGTAGGGAATGCAAGGTCACGCTCTCGCGGCCACGCATGGTAACCATGCGCTCTCTCACTTTCGCGGTCGGCGATGTCGACTCGGTCGACGATCTCGTAGTCGTCGGACACGACGCCGCTGCAAGGCGCCTCGCTCTTGTCGAAGACCGACCAATCGGCCGCATAGAGACGCTTCTCGGCGTCGACGATCGACGGGCTCTCGAGCGCCACGTCATGCAGCGGGCGAAGGAGCCCGCAATCATCCAGACGGAACCAGTTGGGGAAAATGGCGAAATGGGTCGGCCGGAGGCTCGACGGCCAGCTCGCCATCTCCTCGATCAAGCTGCCGGACCCCATACGCCAGAGGCGTGCCATACCGGGAGTGGTCAGGCCGATCAGATCGACGGTCCGCCGGCCGCCCAGGTAGCGCAGCACCCCCGCATCATTTATCGCCACCATCGCATCCTTCGGCAGGCGCTCGTCGATCACCCGCGCCATCGTCATCTGCATCAAGCGAATGTCGCTCGAGTTGTCACCATAGTGCACGGCGAAAACACCGATCGAGGCGAGGCCGAAGAGCGCCAGATAACCGGCGAGCCCATGAGCGAGCCGGAGCCCGCCTTCGCCGCCGATCCAGCGCCCGGCGCGCACCACCCCCGCCACGACTCCGATCAGGAAGAGCGGCATCACCGGCTGCTGATAGCGATTGAAGTGGGCATCGGGCTCGCTCAGGGCGGCGGTCGCGACGATCCACAGCAGCATCCATCCGCAGATGACCGTCGCGCGCCCGGGAGCGCGCCGGCGGAGCTCGCCGGCCGCCGCCGGCGCCATGCCGATGACGAAGAGGGCGAGGGCCATGGGAGCGAAGAATGCGGCGCGGGCGTTCATGTCATAGGCGACGAGCTTGAAGCTCGTGCGATGTCCCAGCGAGCCGCCGAAGATCCCCTTCATGATCTCGATCGCGCTCTCGAGCGTGTCGCGCAGGGCCGCCGGGACGAAAAGCGGCTCCGCAGTCCATCGGGATTTGGCCACGATCCCGTTGGCGATGAAGCCGCCCCCGGTGACCGCGAAGAGGAGCGCGGGCGCGAGACCGGCGAGAAGCGCAAGGCTCATCGCGAGCGCCGGCGCAGGTGACGATCGAGAAGCGACCGCGGGCGCGGGTGCGCGATCGAATTCGAGGGCGGTTTCGGCTGCGAGAACCGGGTCGCCCGCGTCGCTGCTCCGACCTCGGACCAGAAGGACCAGAGTCAGAAGAGCGACCGCCAGGTAACCCTCGGGGCGGAGGAGGGCCACGACAATCGCCGGAGCCACCAGGCGCAGCGCCGGCTCGCCGGCGAGCACTCGATCGGCGCGATCGAGGAGCCAGAGGAGGCCGGCGATGACGACCGGGATCTCCATTCCCGAGAACGATCCCCAGACGACCGGCCCCGACAGAAGCAATAAGGCTCCTGCCCATCCTCCCCAGGGGCGCCCGAACCAGCGTTCGGCGAGGCGATGAACGAGCACGGCGCTCGCCCACAAACCGAGCCCGCCGATGGCAAGGAGGATCGGGATGAGCTCGAGCCGATCGAGCCCCAACCAGAATCCCGGCACCAGGAGGAGAGCTAATATGGGGCTCGTACAGCCCTGGGTGGGCGGGTCGCCGTCGTTGTAACGGAAGATCTCACCATGCGCCGTCTGCCGCGCGTATTGGAGATAGATGAAGGGATCGTCGAGCGGGAGCGAGGGTCCACCGGCTTGCCAGCGCGCGGAGCCGGCGAAAAGCAGAGCAAGTGCGAAGACGGCGATCGCGTAGTGAAACGGGCCTCCCTGCATCTCGGGCAGCTTGTGGCTCCGATCCGACCTCGTCAAGCCCGCACCGCCTCGTTTGACCGGGCCCCGGCGCACTTCCTATAATCCGCCGCCCTAATCCGCCTCCCCATTCGCCGCCCCGCGAAAACGTCAGGCGCAGGCGGGGAACTCAGATCTGCGCCTGCGGGTAAAGGCCTCGTGATCGAACCGGTCGGCTGAGCCACGCACCATGATGCTCGCTTCCGCTCCCGATTTCCGGCGCGCCAGGCATCGGGAACACGCCTTCGTTCTCGGCCTCGTCCTGGCGCTTTTCCTCGCCTTCCCCAGCGATTTCGCCTGGGCCCGCAACCACTCCGAGCTTCGCTGGCAGACCCTGACCACCGAGCATTTCCAGGTCGACTTTCACCAGGGGCTCGAGCGCACCGCCCGCCATGCCGCGGCGATCGCCGAGGAGATCTATCCGGCGATCACCGGCCTCTACGATTTCCGTCCCAAACCGCCGACCCATCTCGTCATTCGCGACACCGACGATTACGCCAACGGTTCCGCCTTCTACTACGACGACAAGATCGAGATCTGGGCCACTGCCCTCGAGTTCGAGTTTCGGGGAACGCACAACTGGCTGCGGGACGTCATCACCCACGAGTTCACTCACATCGTGTCCTTGCAGGCCTCGGCCCGATTGCCGCACTCGATGCCCGCCTTCTATCTCCAGGGATTCGGTTACGAGGACGAGCGGCGGCAGGACGTGCTCATCGGCTATCCCAACAAGATCTACTCCTATCCCATTCCCGGGACGGTGGCTTCGGCCTGGTTCGCCGAGGGTGTGGCCCAATATCAGAGCGCGACGGTTTACAACGACTGGTGGGACACTCACCGGGACATGCTGCTCCGGATGGCGGTCCTCGACGACCAGCTCCTCTCCTACGATGCCATGGGCGGTTTCGGCGGCACCGGCTTGCAATCGGAGCTCTCCTACAACCAGGGGAACTCGCTCGTGCGCTTCATCGCTGCACACTATGGCGAAAAAGCCCTGGAAGAGATCACCCGCGGACTGCGCACCCTCTGGCTCCTCGACATGGACCGCGCCTTCAAGGCCGCGACCGGCAAGAGCGGCGGGGAGCTCTATGATGAATGGAGGGCCGACCTCCGGCAGAAGTACGGAGAAGTGCGTTCGGCAATCGCGCCCTCGGCGATCGAAGGTCATCCGGTCTCCGACGGCGGTTACTTGAACCTCTATCCCGCCTGGCGACCGGGAACCACCGATCTCTACTGGGCATCCAACCGCGGTCAGGACTTCGGCGCGCTCACCGTGGTGGCGCTCGAGAAGGCTCCGGCCGCGGTCGCCGACAAGAAAGCCTCTCCCCCCAAGTCGATCGTCGGTTCGGTCAACACCCCGCTTTCCTTCGCCGCCGACGGCAAGCAGCTCTATTACTCGAAGCGCAAGCAGCCCAATCGTTACGGCTCACGAGTCAACGATGTCTATGTCTTCGACATCGCGAGCAAGAAGGAACGGCGACTCACCCGTGATCTGCGAGCCAAGGATCCGGCGATCTCACCCGACCAGAGCCGGATCGCCGCCGTCGTCAACGGGGACGCCACCAATCAGGTGGTTCTCCTCGACCGCGATGGCAAGCTCATCCGGGCGCTCACCGACAGCCCCCACGGCACCCAGTACTACACGCCACGCTGGTCGGCCGATGGGAAATCCCTCGTGCTCTGCGTCTTTCGCGGCTTCTCCCGCGACATCGCTCAGCTCGATGTCGAAAGCGGTGAGATGCGCATGCTGGTCGAGACCGCCGACGACGAACGCGATCCATGCTTCGTTCCCGGCGAGGAGTCCATCCTCTTCTCCTCCGATCGCACCGGCATCTTCAACATCTATCGCCTGGATCTCCCGACCGCCCAGACGACCCAGGTCACCCATGTCGTCGGCGGTGCTTTCTACCCGGTGGTGGCCGGGGATGGCAACCTCGCCTTCTCCGCCTACACCGGCCGCGGCTACGAGTTACGGGTGCTGTCTCGCCAGGCCTGGGGGACGCAGCCGGTGCCGGCGCCCGAGACTACGAGCTCGAGCATCCGTGGCGACTATCGGCTGGCGATGACCGGCCCCGAGGTCCTCCGCTTCGACGGCGGCGATCAGGGCTTCGGCGGCGCACCGTCGCGCTATAAGCTCAGCTACCCCGTCACCCACTTCCTGCCCCGCCTGGTGGTCGATGACGGCAAACCCCGCCTCGGGCTCTATGTGAGTTCCAACGAAGTCCTCGACCACCACTCCATCTTCGGCGGCGGCGACGCGGGACGGCGGCTCGGTGGATTCGAGTTCGAGCTCTTCGGCATCTACGAGAACCGCAAGTTCCCCTTCACCATCTTTGCCGAGGGTTACCATGTCCGCCGCCGCACCGAGGATCTCCAGACGTTCAGGATCCCGGGAGGCCAGGGGCTGCCTCACTCCGGCCAGGTGCGCCCGGTTCATTTCGAGCTGCGCTACGACGTGTCCGAGTACGACGGCGGCGTTCGCTACGAATGGGGTGAGCCTTATAGCCTCACCTACTGGAAGAACCTCGCGCTCTTCTATACGCATCAGGATTACAACATCAACCTCTTCCTCACCGACAAGCTCGACGGTTCCGGATATGGCAAAGGGGGCTTCAGCTATTTCCGAGGCAACAGCGTCACCACCCGCTTCGATTACCGGTCGATTGCGCGGGCCAAGGACTCGGACGTCAACCCGCGCGGCGGCCGCACCTTCGAGCTCCGGGCTACCCGCAACTGGGCGGGCCTCAACCCGAGTGGGCTTGTGGACAACGAGACCTTCAAGCCGATATTCACCGATAACGACTTCGACGAGTTCGAGGGGGATTGGCGCGAGCACCTGGCCCTGCCCTGGGGCCGCCACACCCTGGAACTCCGCGGGCGCGGGGCGATGATCGACAAGCCCGAGGTCGACGACTTCTTCCACTTCCCGGTGGGGAGCTCGCCGGGACTCCGCGGCTACACCTTCTATTCGGTGCAGGGACGCAAGCTCGGGATCGGCGCGATCACCTATCGATTCCCCATCCTGCCGCAGGTGAACCGGCAATTCCT
>JBIOUT010000270.1:0-19034 GCA_044867365.1 Candidatus Eiseniibacteriota bacterium
CACCCAGCCCGATGCTCACTACCAGGTCTCGGTGGCGCCGGTCATCGCCGGTGGTCGGGTGGTCGGGTCGCTCCTCCTCGGGGCGCGCATCGGCGGCGAGTTGGCGGAGCGGCTGCGGCAGCTCACCCGAAGCGAGGTGACCTTCGTCTCGCATGACCAAGCGACGGGCAGCACCCTCGAAAGCGCCGAGGATCGCGATGCGGTGCTCGCAGCGGTTGGGCAGCTCGCACGGCGCTCGGCCTCGGATCCACGCGGTGGGACGCTACTCAAGGTTCGCGGAGGAGCTCATCTCTACCTCACCCTTGTCCACCGGTTGCCGCAATCGGATCCTGAGCAAGGCCAATTCTTCATCATGCAACGTGCATTCGACGCAGAAACGTTGTTTCTGCGCGAGACTCAGACCGAGCTCATCGGGCTCGGGGTGAGCGCCGTCCTGGTGGCCTTGATCGCCGGGTTTGTCATCGCCGAGCGGATCACCGCCCCGGTGCAAAGGCTGGTTCGCGGCGCCGAAGAAATGGAGCACGGGAACTACGACTTTCCGGTCGCCGCCGGCTCTCGCGACGAGATCGGAGAGTTGGCCTCGCGCTTCGATGAGATGCGCCGGCGCCAGCGGGAGTATGTCCGGAGCCTGCAGGAAGTGGCGCGTGTCAAATCCGAATTCATCAACATTGCATCGCATGAGCTACGTACTCCGATCAGCGTGATCCAGGGTTTTCACGAGGTCATCCTCGACGGCAAGCTCGGCGACATTACTGCTCAACAGCGTCAGGGGCTGATCGCCGCCAATGACAGCGTGGCGACCCTCACCCGAATCGCCGAAAACGCCACCCGCATGGCCCAGATCGAAGGGGATGGCCTGTTACTCAACCGCTCCGATATCGAGGTCGTCTCACTGATCGATGAGGCGATCGTCAAAGCGCGGGCATTGGCGATCGGCAGGCGTGTGGCGCTGAAGAGCGAAGTGTCCATGCAGCTCGCTACTGCCCACGTCGACCGGCCGACGATCGTTCAGGCCCTGGTGAATCTGATCGCCAACGGCATCCGATTCACTCCTGACGGCGGCCATGTCGTGGTGCATGCGGCGCCTCACGGTCCGTGGCTCATGATCTCGGTCGCCGACAATGGGATCGGAATCGACACCGAGCTTCAGAAGCAGCTTCTTGAGCGCTCGTTAGGTGTTCAGGACTCCCTCAACCATCACTCCTCGGGCACCCTGGAATTCAAGTCGGCCG
The DNA here is from genome assembly GCA_044867365.1 of Candidatus Eiseniibacteriota bacterium. Classification (GTDB taxonomy): domain Bacteria; phylum Eisenbacteria; class RBG-16-71-46; order CAVPCR01; family CAVPCR01; genus JBIOUT01. The sequence continues at coordinate 1,233 of JBIOUT010000270.1, forward strand.
GTCTCGGCCTTGGACTGGCAATCGCGCGGGGCATCGTCGAGGCCCATGGCGGCTATCTGACCTTGGAGAGCGAGCCGGGCGCGGGGACCACGGTGACGATGCGAATCCCTGCCGGAGTGCAGGCAATGATGGGAAAGGCGGCATGACATGAGCAAGCGAATCACCGTTGTCGTAGTCAGTCTCGTCTTTGTGGTCGCGGGAGCACCTGCCGCCCGGGCAACCGATTTTCACGTCCATGGCCTTTTCGATCTGGTCGTCGCCAATCGTGGAGAAGCCTATGATCACAATGTGCTGACCCGCGGCGACTCACCCTTTGATCCCTACGGATTGCGAGTTCTCGCCGACGCTCAAGTGAGTGAGCGGCTGCAGGTGTTCTCTCAGGTCGTTCTTCGGGATGCCACCTCGCCGTATGTCGACGGGGCCTATTTGAACTTCACTCCGAGCGTCGGCCGCGATCTGCATATGCTGGCCGGAAAGTCGCCCTGGCCAATCGGGACTTTCGCGCCGCGCAGCTACTCGAACAAGAATCCGCTCATCGGCATCCCGCTCATGTACCAGTATCACTCGACGCTTCTCTGGTATGACCTTGTGCCCAGTGCCGACGCCTTGCTCGCGGTATCCGGGACCGGCCAATACGGCCCGAATTATGAGGGCTATCCGGAAGCCCGGGGGATGGCCTTGATCGACGATTCCTACTGGGACGTCGGAGTGAGCCTCCTCGGCAGCGAGCGCCCGCTCGAGTACGCGATCGGCGTCTCCGCCGGGACCCCGGGATGGGGAAGCACCTCACAGGACGACAACTCGGGCAAATCGGTGCTGGGGAGGGCGGGGCTGGCGCCGCTCCCGGGGGTGCGCTTCGGCGTCTCCGGAGCCTACGGCCCCTACTTGAACGAATCCTTGAATCCGGAGCTACCGCCGGGACGTGACAGCAACGACTACCATCAGAAGCTGGTCATGACGGACGCGGAGCTTCTTCACGGCCATGCCGAGTTGCGTGCAGAAGGTGCGCACAATGTATGGGAGACTCCAAACGTCGGAGATCTTCCCGTCACCAGCGGCTACTTCGAGTTCAAGTACTCGCTATCCTTCGGCGGTTTTGTCGCCGGACGCCTGGATGCCATGCGGTTCGGGGAGATCGCCGACTCGACCGGAGTCAGGCACCCTTGGGACTCGAATGTCACCAGGCTCGAAGCCGGTGCGGGCTATCGCTTGAATCGCCACGCCCTAGCGAAGGTGATCTACCAGCACACGACCATCGAGACTGAACGGGTGGCCGGCGACGAGAAGCGCCGACTTCCCCTGGTTGCGGCGCAGTTCTCGATCGCCTTCTAGAGTTCTCCTGGCCTCGACTCTGCCGAATCCCCCGATCCCGCTCCTAGCCCGCGAGCGCGATCGCTTCGATGGCGACCAGGGAACCTTCCGGCCAGCGCGCTCCTTGTGCGGTGGACCTCGCCGGAGGGTGCCCATTGCCGAAGAACTCGGCGTAGGCCTCGTTCATCTCCTTGAAATGCTTCCAGTCTGTTAGAAAGACCGTGGCCTTCACCACCCGGTCTAGCCCGCTGCCGGCCGCTTCGAGCACCGCCTGAAGATTGCGCAACACCTGGCGCGTCTGGTCCTTGATTCCTCCTTCAATGAGCCGGCCCGTCGCGGGATCGAACGCCCCTTGCCCGGCGCAAAACACGAATCCACCGGCTCGGATCGCCTGCGAGTACGGTCCTACTGTGGCCGGCGCATGACTCGTCGAGATGACATCCACTTCGTTCATCTATCCTCCCTTTGAGCGAACCCTCTCAGTGAATCAGGACCAGGCGGCTATGGACGGACCCACCGTCCGCCTCGACCCTGAGGGTATAGACGCCGGATGGGCAGGTCATGCCGCGAGCGTCGCGACCGTTCCAAGTGAGGCCGATGACGTTCGAGCGTTCGAGGGTTGGGGCCAACTCCTCCACCAGCCGTCCTCCGGTCGTATAGACGGCCGCACGCAGGCGTTGCGGGCGGTGAGCAACGGCGACCGACACCTGAGTCGATCCGGAGAACGGATTGGGGTTGGCCGAAAGGAGCCGGAGTCCGGAGGGCGGGGCGCTTGCCTCTCCGGGGTCCGCCGAGTTGACCGCTCCCTGCACGATCCTGAAGACCTCGCCTGTGGTCGGCGTTCCCCGCGCGATGATGTAGAGCTCGCCACGGGAGTCCTGACCGAAGCTGGAAATCAACTGGATTTCGCCGTCGGGAGAGAGCTCGGCGGTGCGATCACGGAATTCGGTCACCTGCCCGTTCACATATCGAAAGGACCAGATGGCCGCCGTGCAGTAGTCGGCAAAGAGGTAGGTGCCCTGGAGATCAGGGATATCGAGTCCGCGATAGACATAGCCCCCGATCACCGCGCAATGGAAGATGTGCTGATACTCGTGGATCGGCGGCACGAGCGAATCCGGATCACACCCTTCAGGCGGTTCATAACAATGGTTCCCCTCCATGATGTGCCAGCCGTAGTTCTCGCCGCCGGGGCTCGCTGCGGGCTGGTAATCGATCTCCTCCCACATCGCCTGGCCGACATCCCCGATGAACATGTCGCCGGTTTGACGGTCGAAGCTCCAGCGATAGGGGTTCCTGTAACCCTTGGCCCAGATCTCATCGAGGGGGAGTCCGGGGCCGGCGAAGGGATTGTCCGGCGGTATGGCGTAGGGGACGCCCCCGTCGACGTCGATGCGGAGCATCTTGCCGAGGAGTGAATCATCGCGCTGGGCGAAGTTCTGCGGATCGCCTTCGCCGCCGCCGTCGCCCATCCCGATGTACAGATAGCCGTCGGGTCCGAAAGCAATGGTGCCGCCCTTGTGGTTCGGACCCGGTTGATTGATGGTCATGATGATGAAGGCGCTCGAAGCAATGACCCGATTGGGATTCGAGGAGACCTGGTAGCGGGCGATCACGGTATTCCAATCGTTGTTGTTGTACATGACGTAGAGGTAGCCGTTACTCGCGTAATTGGGATGGAAGGCGAGTCCGAGGAGGCCGCGCTCATCGTACTGGGAGGGATCGAAAACCAGCGGCTGGATATCGAGGAAGGGAGTGGAAAGGACGTGGTTGTTGCTCAGATTCAAGATCTTGATCACACCGCGTTGCTCGAGAATGAAGAGCCGATTATCGTTGGGGAGCGAGGTGGCGAACACCGGATAGTTGAGGTTCATCGCCACACGTTCGGCGGCCAGCGGCACGGCGATGGCGCGGGAGGGAGATGAGGCAAGGACGAAGAGGGCGAGTGCGGCGAAGGCAAGGGCGAAGGTGAAGGACGGGAAGATCGGGGGGGCGGCGGCTTCATGATCAGACTTGAATCGCCGGTTCATGATGGTCCTCCGAAGGAGTTCGTGGGCGCTCAATGATACCACTGAGTCCGAACGGCAGTCCCCATGAGCGGATGGGATCGGCGTAGCGGCGGGGGAGGGCGGTGACGGCGCCCTCAGGACGAGACTACTGGTTCCATCGGCATCCCCGATGGGGACTGTCGGTATTCACACTCCTCGGGTGTGTGGCGGCGATTCTCCTGGCGGAGGTTGCTTCAAGGCTCGTCCTTCCCCAATGGGCTCCCATTCGCGAAGAGCGGGTCAAGTTCTGGGCCTACGACCCGGTTCTGGGATGGGCGCACCGGCCGAATCAAAGGGGTCGCTTCACTCATCCCGATTTCTCGGTGGAGGTGGTCATCAACTCCCAGGGGATGCGGGGCCGCGAATACTCCGCGCAACGCACCGGTAAGAGAAGGATGCTTGTTCTAGGAGATTCGTTCGGCTGGGGCTTCGGCGTCGAGCAGGACCAGCGATTCAGCGAAATCCTCGGGAGAGCCCATCCAGACTGGGAGATCATCAATGCCTCGGTGAGCGGATACGGCACCGATCAGGAATACCTGCTCTTGAAGGATCGGGGGCTCAAGCTCGAGCCGGATGTAGTGTTGTTATTGTTCTGTGGCAATGATTTCGAGGAAAACCTTCATGGAGAGAGATACTGGCATTTCAAGCCATACTTCGTCATCGATGGCGGAGAGCTGAGCCTGCGCAACGTGCCGGTCCCGCGGGCCACCGTCAAGCAGCGCCTCGAGAGATTCTTCCTCGGCCGCACCTATCTGGGCCCGAGAATCTATTTCGCCTGGGTCCATGCGGGGCGGATGCTCAGGCGTCTCAGTACACCGCCACCCGCCATGCTTGATCAAGAGCTGGCGGATTCAGAAAGAGCACGCAGTGTGACCCGAGGCTTGATCACGAAGATGAATGAGCTTTGCGCCACCCATGGGTGCCGGTTTCTTGTGGCCAGCACCGCATTGGATAGCCTGCAGGCGAGCATGTTACAGGAGATAGTCGGCGGGCAGGGAATTCCCTATCTGCCGCTCGATCCGTTCTTCGAGCACCCGACGACCAAACTGACCTTCGCTCATGACGGACATTGGAATGCCCGGGGTCACGAGGTGGCGGCGAATGCGCTCGACGCCTTTCTCAGGAAAATCGGGGTTTTCGGCGGCTGATCGTCGTGGGCTACTTGAAAGCCTCGACCGCCACGGCCTGGGGAAAGATCCCGCTCGGCTTGCCGAAGAAATATCCCTGCATCAAGTCTCCACCCAGAGCGAGAAGCGTATCCCGTTCTTCCCGATCATGAACGCCTTCGCAGATGACTGCGATCCCCAGGTCGGTGCAGGTTTGGATCATCGCCTCGACGAGCTTCTGCTTCATCAGATCCCTACCGATGTCGCGGATCAACGACATGTCGAGCTTGACCACGTCGGGTTGCATTTGGCCGAGAGAGGTGAGGCCGGAGCAGCCTCCTCCGAGGTCATCGAGGGCGATCCGATAGCCCATCCTCCGCAGACCCGAGATACGCGCCCGGGCTTGGGGCACCGTGGTCAACGGCCGGCGCTCGCTCATCTCGAGAACAACTCGATCCGCCATGCGAGAAAGCGGGGCATCGTCGGCGAAGAGATCGTCGTCGGTGAGATCCTCGAGCCGTAAATTGACGTATATGTCGACGCGCTCGGGAAGCCGTTGATCCGAGGCCACCGCCTGGCGGATCACTCGCCCCAGGTAGTCGAGGCGGTTGAGCTTCTCGGCGGCCTGGAAGAGGTCATAAGGCCTCAACAGGCTTTGCTCATCGGTGCGTACCAGGGCCTCGTAGGCGACGATCGCCTTCCTCGAGCAACGCACGATCGGTTGATACGCCATCCATATGGTGTCGACGGCTTTGGAGAGTCGGGTGTCAAGGTCCAGGCGGTCCGCATCCTCGCGGTTCGGGCGGCCATAGAGCTCGAAAGCCAGACGCTCGATGGTGGCGATGCGGCGGAGGCGAACCGCTTCATTCGCGGTGGCGAGGAGGACCTTGGCGTCGACCGGCTTGACCAGATAGCGGAGTGCGCCCTGATCGAGGGCCTGGATGACGGTGTTGAGCATCTCCTTGGGGGCGATGAAAACGACAGGCAGGTTGGGGTCGCGTTTGTGAACCGCCCCGAGCACCTTGAGGCCGTCCATTTGCGGGATGGTGATGTCGCTCACCACGAGATCGAACGGGCTCTTGGCGAGGAGGGCGGCCATGGACTTGCCCTTGGAGACCGTCTCGACCTCGAACCCTTCCCCGGCGAGCATGCTCTCATAGAGGCGAGAGCTCCGTGCATCGGTGGCGAGAAGAACTCGCGGGGGTCGATCCTGAATGATCTCGGGCTTCGCAACCCGTGCGGCGCCGCTCCTGGCTTTGCGACTGGCGCCGTCCCGCATCGAGGATTCCTTTCCTTCTTCCTGCCCCGGACCACAACCCGCGACCGATACCGGCAATCGGACTTCCGCCGAGCCCTCTCGGGACGGCATACGAGCCCCTCATTCCAATCGGCCCGGTGGGGCTCGGTCTTGATCTCGCTCCGGCTCCGGACCGGCCTCTGACTCCTAAGTTGTCTCGGTCCTTCGTGTTTTGCTAGCATGCGGCGGGTCGGGGAGCGGGTGACAACACCCTTCGCATTGTCTTCCTTCGCATGGGTTGGAGCATGTCCCAGCCTCAAGTCCATGACGGCCGGTCGCACCCTCCTTCCTGGGCCAAGGTCATCGACAACACCCGCTGCATCGGCTGCCATGCCTGCACGGTCGCCTGCAAGTCGGAGAATCAGGTGCCGCTGGCCGTCACACGGACGTACGTGAAGTACGTCGATCAGGGCGCCTTTCCGCAAGCGAAGCGCGCCTTCCAGGTGACCCGCTGCAACATGTGCGACGACGCACCGTGTGTGACCGCCTGTCCCACCTCGGCGATGTATCGGCGGCCCGATGGAATCGTCGACTTCGACAAATCGATCTGTATCGGCTGCAAGGCCTGCATCGCCGCCTGCCCCTACGATGCGATCTTCATCAACCCGGAAGACCATTCGGCGGAGAAATGTAATTTTTGTACGCACCGGCTCGATATCGGGCTCGAGCCGGCATGCGTCGTGGTCTGTCCGACCGAGGCGATCTTCATCGGAGACTTGAACGATCCCCAATCCAAGGTCTCCCGGATCGTCAACAGGGAGGCGGTCACCGTTCGCCGTCCCGAGAAGGCCACCCATCCCAAGCTCTTCTATCGAGGCGGACATCTGGCGACTCTCGATCCGCTCGCCGCTCGGCGGCCGGCAGGCGGGCTCTTCATGTGGAGCGAGCAGGGGGCGGGGACCGGGCTCGTGACCTCGGGGAATCCTTCGCCCTGGTCGTCGGCTGCCGCGCTATTGAGCTACGACGTTCCCCAGCACCGGGCGCCCTGGGGAATCCGAGTGAGCCTTTACACCTGGACCAAGTCGATTGCGGCGGGATGCTATCTGGCCCCGGCGATGCTCGGGCTCTTTGGGCTCCTGAGCTGGACTGGGCGGTTGTGGGCCTGGGTGTCTCCTGCGCTCGCGAGCGCATTCCTCGCTCTTACCGCCATCCTCCTCATCTGGGATCTGAAACATCCCGAGCGCTTCTATTTGATCTTCGCCCGTCCCCAGTGGCGGAGCTGGCTCGTGCGCGGCGCGCTCATCCTCACCGCGTTCGGCGCCGTCATCGGCGCTCATCTCGCCGCGGGATTCGCGGACGCAGCTGATTTCCGGCATGGGCTTGTCCTCTTCGGCGTGCCGGTGGCGGCGCTCGCCGCGGTGTACACGGCTTATCTCTTCGCTCAGGCGCGAGCGCGAGACCTCTGGCAGAATCCACTCCTGCCGCCGCAGCTCCTGGTCGACGCCGTCCTCGCCGGTTGTGCGGTGCTCGGACCGATCGCCTCGCGGATCGAGCCTCGCGCATGGCCGCCGTTCGGATGGATGCTGGCGCTCGCCTCCGCCGTGCATCTCCTCTTCGTCGCCGGCGAGCTCGGGCTCACCCAGGGAACGGCGCATGTGCGCCTCGCCCACCATGAGATGGTGCGAGGGCGCTTCCGGCGCCCGTTCTGGGCGGGGGTAGTGCTGGTTGCAGTCGGGATTCTCGCTCCCTGGTGGGGGCCGTGGGTGGCGGCGCCGGCGCTTGTCGGTCTTCTCGCCTCCGAGCACGCCTATGTTCAAGCCGGGCAGTCCGTGCCTCTCGCCTGATTACCTGAGTGGAGAACGAATCGCGGCGTGACCCGCGCACGCCGGGATAATGAATGGATATAAGTGAATGGATACCAAGGAAGGCATCGATCTCAAAGGTTTGAACCAGCGGGTCTCCGCCGCCAGAGCAGCGGTGGAAGCGCGGGGCGAGACGTTCTATCCCGGTCCGAGCCGCATTCACCTCGCTTCCTTCCCGCCCAAGGAACGTTGGGACGACTGGGTCGAGCTCGACTCCCGCTCCTGGCCGAAGCGGGTGGAGAAGCGCTCCATGCTTGTCCCCACGACCTGCTTCAACTGCGAGTCGGCCTGCGGTCTCCTCGCCTATGTCGATCGGGAAACGCTCGAGATTCGCAAGTTCGAGGGCAACCCCGAGCATCCGGGATCCCGCGGGCGGAACTGCGCCAAGGGGCCGGCCACCCTGAATCAGGTCACCGACCCGGATCGCATCCTGCATCCGCTCAAGCGCGTCGGACCGCGTGGCGGCGGCAAGTGGGAGCCGGTCGCGTGGGATCAGGCGCTCGACGACATCGCCAGGAGAATTCGTCGGGCCATTCAGGAAGGACGCCCGAATGAGGTGATGTATCACGTCGGCCGTCCCGGGGAGGACGGATACACTGAGCGAGTCCTCGCCGCCTGGGGAGTGGATGGCCATAACTCGCACACCAACGTCTGCTCGAGCGGGGCGCGGGCCGGATATCACTTCTGGATGGGGCTCGACCGACCCAGCCCCGATCACGCCCATGCCGAGGTGATTCTCCTGGTGAGCAGTCACCTGGAGTCCGGACACTATTTCAATCCTCACGCGCAGCGGGTCATCGAAGGCAAGCATCGCGGCGCCAAGCTGATCGTCCTCGATACGCGATTGTCGAACACCGCGACCCACGCCGATTACTGGCTCTCCCCCCGGCCGGGGTCCGAGGCGGCGATCCTCCTCTCATTCGCCCGATATCTGATCGAGCATCGCGCCTACGATCGCGAATTCGTCCGGAGATGGTGGAATTGGCGCGAGTACATGCAGGAGGTCCATCCGGACCGGCCACCCTCGTTCGAAGATTTTGAGCACGTCCTCGCCTCGCTCTATGCCGAGTACACCTTCGATTTCGCCGCCGGCGAGGCGGGGGTCGATGCCGCAATGCTGGCGGAGGTCGCCGAGGTCATCGCTCGCTCGGGGAGCCGGCTCTCGACCCACACCTGGCGAAGCGCCGCCGCCGGTAACCTGGGCGGCTGGCAAGTTGCGCGCACCCTCTTTCTCCTCAACGCTCTCACCGGCGCCGTCGCCACCGAAGGCGGGACGTATCCCAACGCTTGGAACAAGTTCGTGCCGCGACCTATCTATGTTCCACCGCACCCGAAAAGCTGGAACGAGCTCACCTGGCCGATCGAATACCCGCTGGCCCTCAACGAGCTGTCCTTCCTCCTGCCGCAATTCCTCAAGGACGGACGAGGGAAGCTGGCCGTCTATTTCACCCGCGTCTACAACCCGGTGTGGACCAATCCCGACGGCTTCTCGTGGATCGAAGTCTTGACCAACGAAAACTATGTGGGGCTTCACGTAGCGCTAACCCCGATCTGGAGCGAGACCTCCTTCTTCGCCGATTACATCCTGCCCATGGGGTTGGGATCGGAAAGACACGACCTGCATTCCTATGAGCAGTACGACGGGCAGTGGATCGGATTCCGGCAGCCGGTGCTCCGGGCGGCGCGCGAGCGCCTGGGGACTCATGTCGGGGACTCACGGGAGGTCAACCCCGGGGAGGTGTGGGAGGAGAACGAGTTCTGGATCGAGCTCAGCTGGCGAGTCGATCCCGACGGCTCATTGGGGATCCGTCGGTACTTCGAATCGCGCGAGCGGCCGGGGGAGAAGCTGGGGGTCGAGGAGTACTACCGTTACATCTTCGAGAACTCGGTGCCCGGCTTGGTGGAGCAGGCGCAAGCCGAAGGTCTGACCCCGCTCGAATTCATGCGGCGCTACGGGGCGTTTGAAGTTCGCAAGCAGGTGGGGGCCCTGCACGAGGACGTGGTTCCGGAAGCCGAGCGCGAGGATCTCGCCGTGGACGAGCTCGGCCGGGCCTACAGTCGCAGTCCGGCGCCGGCAAACCCGAATCTCGTTCCCATCCCTCCGCTCGATCCCGACCATTCCGGGCGACGGCGGATCGGAGTCGAGGTGGATGGGGAGATCCGGCGCGGCTTCCCCACCCTCTCCGGCCGCCTCGAGTTCTACTCGCGGGTGCTCGCCGAGTGGGGATGGAAGGAGTTCGCCATCCCCACCTATATTCGGAGTCATGTTCATCCGTCCAATCTCGGCGAAGACGAGATGGTTCTTCTCTCCACCTTCCGCCTCCCGGTGCAGATCCATACCCGCGGCGGGAATTCGAAGTGGCTGGACGAGATCGCCCATACGAACCCCCTCTGGATCCACCCCGTCGATGCGCGGCGGATGGGGGTCGAGACCGGAGGACTCCTGCGCGTCGAGACCGAGATCGGTCACTTCGTGGTGAAGGCATGGGTCACCGAGGGAATTCGTCCCGGGGTCGTGGCCTGTAGCCATCACATGGGGAGATGGAAGCTCACCGATCAGGGCCAGCGACAGATCATGGCGACGGTGAGTCTCGACCATCAGGGCGAGCAATGGGGGCTCCAGCGGAAGCAAGGCGTCCGGCCGTTCCCCTCAATCGACCGCGACACGCTTCGCATCTGGTGGACCGATGTCGGCGTGCATCAGAACCTCACCTTCCCCGTGCATCCCGACCCGATCTCCGGGCAGCATTGCTGGCATCAGGCGGTGCGAGTGCGACGAGCCGCGGCCGGGGATCGGCCCGGGGACATCGCGGTCGACACCGCGAAGGCTCGCGAGGTGTATCGGAAGTGGCTCGGTCTCACCCGCCCGGCCGATCGCCACTCGCCCGATTCCACGCGTCGCCCGTACTGGCTCCTTCGCCCGTTACGGCCGTCGCGCGACGCCTATCGCCTCGAGCCATCGGGCGCACCGGGTGGAGCGAGGTGATGGAGCTCTTCCGGGCCCTCGCCGCGCTCGCCGAGCCGCCGGCGCCGGAGCACGCGCGACTGGTCGAGCTCCTCGACTTGCCGGGGGCTGCTCCACCCGACGGGGTCGATTACAGCGAGATCTTTCTCTTCCAGCTCTATCCCTACGCTTCGGTCTATCTCGGCGAGGAGGGAAAGCTCGGCGGCGAAGCTCGCGATCTGGTGGCGGGGTTCTGGCGGGCGCTTCACCGTGAGCCGCCCGCTGAGCCCGATCATCTCGCGGCGTTGCTCGGGCTCTACGCCGATCTCGGCGAGCGCGAGCAGGCGGAGAGGGATGAAGCGCGCCGGCAATTGTGGCGGAACAGTAGGCAGGCGCTGCTCTGGGAGCATCTCCTCACCTGGCTCGCGCCGTACCTGGACAAGCTCGAGCAGATCGGATCGTCTTTCTATCGCGCTTGGGGGCGATTGCTCGCTGCTTCGCTCCTTGCCGAGGCGGAGAATCTCGGACCGCCTGCCCGAGTGCCGTTGCAGATTCGTCGAATCTCACGATTTCCGGACATCGAGGTCGATGGGCTCGCCGCATTTCTCGACGGCGTCCTGGCGCCCCGCCGGTCGGGAATGATCCTGGTGCGCGCCGATTTGCGGCGGGCGGCGGATGGCATCGACGCGGCGTTGCGGATCGGGGAGCGCCGGTCGGCTCTCGAGACGCTCCTCGCCCAGGACCCGGCGGCAACCTTCCGCTGGCTCGAGGCGGAGGCGCACGAAGCGGCTTCCCGCCATCGAGCCTGGCGCCCGCGGCTCGGGCTGGTGGCCGATTTCTGGGTGGGCCAGGCGGAGGCGGCGGCAGCGGAGCTCGCTCGCTCCTCTCCGGGCGCGACCGTCAGCGGATAATCAGAAGCTTCGCCGCCCGCATCGCCTCCGGAGTATCGAGCCGCAGGATATAAGTCCCGGCCGGAAGGCCGTCGGGCCGCCAGGCGATGCGATGTACTCCCTGCGCGTGCTCGCCGCTCGCCAGCCGCCGGAGCATTCGGCCCCCGACATCGAACAGGCGAAGCTCGATCGACTCCGCTTGCGGCAGTCGGAGCTCGATGACCGTCCCCTGATGAATCGGGTTGGGTCCGAGGACGGAGAGCTCGAGAGGGCTCACCCCGGCGAGCTCGGGTTCGATGCCGGCGGGATCCTGGTGGAATCTCCGCCAGACGCCGAGCTCATCGGTTGCCGCAAAGAGGAAGGAGCCGGCGGAGCCGAGGGACTCGATCCCCTGTCCACCGGGGAGTCCATCGCCCAGAGGCGCCCACGAGGCTCCATGATTGGTCGATCGATAGACTCCGGCGCCCGAGCCCTCGCTGCCGGCGAAGACTTCGCTCGAGGTCGTGAGCAGACTGAAGACTCCGAGACCGGGCTCGGGAGGAGAAGGACCCCAGGTGGTCCCATGGTCTGTCGAACGCAGGAGCCCGCCGATGAAAACTCCTGCGTAAACGAAGGGACCCTCGGCCTCCATGCCAGCGATATACGAGGTGTCGAGCGAATTGAAGACGCGCGTCCAGGAGAAGCCGCTGTTGGTCGAGCGATAGATGCCGTCGAATTGCGAGATCCCGGAGATGTAGACCGAATAGGCGAAGCCGTCGGCAGCAGCGAGAGCTGGAATCGTCGCGTTCTGCAGGGTCGTCGGGTTCCAGGACAAGCCGCCGTCGGTCGAGAAGAAGAGCCCGTCGCCGGTTCCGAGCAGAATGTTCGCACCGGCACGCACCAGATCGAGCGCTTGAATGACCCCGCCCGGTAGGCCGGCGTTGCTCGCCGCCCAGCTCACGCCGCCGTCGGTCGAGCGAAAGATTCCATGATAGGCCGTCCCGGCGAGAAACAAGCCCTGCTCGATGAGGAGCGAGAGGACGGTCTCGTTGGCGAGGACGCCGCTCGGCTCGGCGCTCGACGATGCCCAGCTCGCCCCGGCGTCGGTGCTCCCGTAGACGCCATCTCCCTGAGCTCCGGCGTAGATCACCCCGGAGAGTCCTTTGAGCTCGCGGACGCTGCCGCCGGGAGGCAGTCCGATGATGCGCCGTACCCAGGATCCTCCGCCGTCGGTCGAGACGAGCGGACCTTTGTCGGGCGCCGCGGCAATGAGCCGAGTCCCGTCGAGGATGACGTGATTGACGCCGACGAGCGCGATGCCCGCGCTCGCCGGTTGCCAGTTGAGACCCTGATCGGTCGAACGGATCACGCCGGAGCCGCCCGATCCCGGAGAGGAGATGGTCGAGGCATAGAGGGTGGCGCCGTCCAGGGCAAAGGAGGTCAATCGGTCGACGGAGCCGATGAAGGGAACGTCGATCCGATCGCTCCACGATTGACCGCCGTCGGTCGAGCGGATCAAACCCTGGAAGCCGCCGGCATAGATCTGATTGCCGAAGGCCGCCATTCCCGCGATTGGGAAGTACTGCCCGCCATTGGTGAACTCCCAATTCGCCCCGCCGTCGGTCGATTGGTAGAGATTGTTCGTTCCTGCGGCGAATAGGGTCGTGCCGCTGCGCGCCAGGGCGCGGATTGTTTCGGTGGCGATTCCCTGGTTTGCAGGTGACCAGGAGCCCCCGTTGTCGGTGCTGCGAAAGGCCCCCATGCTGAAATCCCCGGCATAGATCGTGTTCCCCACCGTCAAGAGGGAAAGGATCCAGCGGTCGCCCAGTCCGTTATTCACCGCCTGCCAGGTTGCACCGCCGTCGGACGAGCGGTAGACGCCGCCCGGCCCGTCGAGATCTTCCAGGCCGGCGAAGAGGTAGGTCGGGTTTTGGGCGAAGCAGGTCGGCGTTGCTCCGTCGAGCCCCGAGGATGGGATCCAGGTCGAGCCATGATCGGTCGATCGATAGACCCCATGCTTCTGGAGGCCCAGCTGAACAAGAGTCCCATCGGAATGACTCACCAGGGCCGGAGCCCGTCCGGGTCCGCTGGTCTGGGTCCACTGGGCTCGGAGTGCGGTGGGAGTGAGGCAGATAAGAAGAGAGAGACCGGGAAGCAGGAGCAGACGATGCATAGCCACCCTCCAGGTTCGAGGCTGGGAGAGCACTAAGCAAGGATAGCAGCTCGTGAGAAACGGGGATCGGAGACGGCTAAAAACGTCCGATCGACTCGAGCCGCTTCTTAACCGCTTCATTCTCCGGGTCGAAGCGGAGCGCTTCCTTGAGCTCGGCGGTGGCAAGATCCTTGCGGCCTTCCATCACGTAGAGATCGGCCAGGGCGACCAGAGCAAAGGTGTTGTAGAACTGGAGACTCAATACCTTCTTGAACTCTGCTTCGGCGATCTCGAGATCTCCGCGTTGCGCCGCTCGGTATCCAAGCTTGAAGTGGGGCTGGACCAGCCCCTCGGTGTCGTGATCAGTGGAGAGGACACGAAGCGCTTCTTCCCCCACAGGAAGGTCGAGAAACGCGAGGAGAATCGCCGCCGACTGCCTGACCTGAAGCAAGGAATCGGCAAGCAGCGGCTCGACCGCTCGAGCCGCCGGTAAGGCCTCTCGAGCCGGCAGGAATCCCAGGGCATGCACGGCGCCCGCCCGGACGAGGCCGTTCGGGTCGCCGAGGAGCGGTGCCAGCTTCTCCACGGCCCCGGCCGGAAACCTCACTGCGAGGAGTGTCGCCGCGGCCGCCCTCAGGCTCGGTGCTTCGCGCTTGTCGGACACGACGGCCGCGAGCGGCTCTCGGCTCTGGAGCGCGGTTGCCGGGTCGAAAGCGTCCGCGAGTCGCAGCCGCCGCTCTTCTCGGGCCGCTGCCCCCGGCCACCACTTGTGCATCGCATCCGCCATGGATTCCGGCGTTTCCTTGACGTGGCACAGGTTGCAAGCGTTGGGGACGCCGTGTCGGATCGTATTCTCCGGGACCGGGACGTCGAGTGAGTGATCAGCGAACAGATCGAGCACACCGGGCACCATCTTCGGCATGTGGCAAGCGAGGCACGTCTGAGCGGCGGTGGCGTGGTGATGGGAATGTCGAGGCGCATCGGCGACGATGCGGGAATGACAGCCGGCACATGTTGCGCTACCGATATCTGGAGCGGAGCGGGCAGCGCCGATAACGAGATTGTTGTCTGCGTGGGGCTCATGGGGCGAGGTGTGACAGCTCAGACAGGTGGCTTCGCCCTTCAGGTGACATCGCGATTGGAGGATGGCCTGATACTCGAGGCTCGAGCTTCGTGGCCGACCATCGGTGAAGAAGTCAGGAGAGATGAGCGGGCCGTCGGTCACTGCGAGGACTTGATACCTGTCCTCATAGCGCTGACCGGGCTGAAAGTGATGCGCGGCATCCAGGAGAGGGAAGATCGGCTCCCGCTGGCCATGACAGGAGGCACAGACCGCGAGGCCGAGGGTGGCGCCGATTCTCCCTGGATTGACGATCTCCTTGGGGTCGGCGGTCGCGGAGTGGCGCCGCCCCGGCCCGTGGCAGCTCTCGCAGGCGACGCCGGGCTCGACGAAATGAGTGGTGAATCGATGGGTGTCGGAGGCGTAGCTCACCTCGAGCCCGGTCGTGTGACAATCCATGCATTCGCGATTGGCCGTGCGGCGGAAATTGGTCCAGAAAAAGGGGTGGCTCGGGCCGACCGGTCCCTGCCTGGCCTCGGTGAAGTCGACCCACTCGTGCGCAGTCACGTGATAATAGACGGGAAGAACCTGCCATCGTCCATCATCGAGCACCGTGACCGGGTCCTGCATCCGCTTGCCACCCAGCACCCATTGCACCTGGTAGTCGTGGATGACGCCGTCCTGATCCCTGGTCCGCACCACGTAGAGCGAGTCTTCTCGCCGCATCCAGGCCTCACTCGATAGGCCTTTGAAGTGGGCGCCGTTGAAATCACCGACCACCGAGCCCGGTCCGGCGGAAGCGAGCGCCCGCGAATGCCAATCCTCGGCCCAGCGGGAGACCAGGTCGGCGTGGCAAGCCTGACAAATCTCCGAGCCCACATAGTCGGCGGTTGCCGGATGCTCTCCGCTGGCTGCGGCCTCCTCGGGGAGAGGTGGCTGAGGGCCGGCAAGCGCGGCGGGAGAGGCCGAGATGGCGATCACGGCCAGAGGCACAAGCAGGGAAAGGCGAGAGGAAGACCGGTGATTCAATAGGATTTCGCGCTCTTCAGACATGCCCGCGAATGCCTACAATCCCATGCTCGCGAAGATCATAGCTCATGGATGGTCCCAGGGTTGACTGGGCGGCGGGCGATGGCCTACGCTGGTTCTGTTCTCTTCCGGCCGCGAGGAGCCAGGTCGTGAGCGGCACCCCCACGGTCAGTCATTTGCCAGCTCGGCTTTCCATCCTCTCCATGGAACGGACAACATTCAGCCGCGTTTTTGTCCGCGTCGGCGAAGAATTGTTTCCCGCGAGTCGTCATTCAACTGATGGATGAATAACTCCATGCCATCCCCCACCGGCGACAGCGGGCGGAGTGACCGTCGCCTGGTCACCCAGGATGCGGTGACGCGGGCTCTGGCCGAATCGACATCATTGGATGAAGCTGCGCCAAGGATTCTCCATTCGGTTTGTGAGCACCTGGGATGGGAAGTAGGCGTACTCTGGTCGCTCGATCGACAGGCGAATGTCCTGCGCTGTATCGACGTCTGGCATAAGCCCACGGTGGCAGTGCCGGCGTTCGAAGCCGAAAGCCGCCGGCGCCTCTTCCCGCGCGGCGTCGGCCTCCCCGGCCGGGTATGGGCCACAGGTCAGGCGGCCTGGATTCAGGACGTGGTCGATGACCCGAATTTTCCTCGTGCTCCGATCGCCGCCAATGAGGGGCTGCATGGCGCCTTCGGATTCCCGGTCGCCCTCGACGAAGAGGTGCTCGGCGTCATCGAGTTCTTCAGTCATGAGATTCGCGAGCCCGACCAGGATCTCCTCGAGATGATGACCGCGATCGGCAGTCAGATCGGCCAGTTCATCGAACGCAAGCTGGCCGAAGAGGCGATGAGGCTCAGCGAGCAACGCTTCGCCCGCTTCATGCTGCATTTGCCCGGGCTGGCGTGGATCAAGGATCTCGAGGGCCGGTACGTCTACGCCAACGACGCCGCGGTAAAGGCGTTTCGGGTGTCCCGCGAGTCGCTCTACGGCCGGAAGGACGAAGAAATCTTCTCTCCCGAGACCGCGGCCCAATTCAAGGAGAACGATCGCAAGGCATTGGCCAGCGGCTCAGGGGTGCAGGTCATCGAGACCCTGGAGGACGAGGAGGGGAATCTCCACACGTCGCTGGTTGCCAAGTTCCCGATCATGAATTCGGAGGGGAAGGCGGCGATGGTCGGCGGGATGGCCATCGAGATCACCGATCGGCTGAAGATGGAGGCGGCGCTGCGCAACAACGAAGAGCGGTTCCGTCTTCTCGCCGAAACCGTGCCATCGGTCATCTGGACCGCCGCCCCGGACGGAACCATCACCTATGCCAATGAGCGCTGGTACAAGTACACCGGGCTTACCCCGGAGCAAAACGCTCGCTCATGGCCCTTACTGGTGCTTCATCCCGACGACTATGATCGCTGCATCACCGAATGGACCCGTGCGCTGAACGAGGGTGTCGAGTACGAGATCGAGGTGCGTAATCGACGCCATGACGGCGAGTATCGCTGGTTCCTCACCCGGGCGGTGCCGATTCGCGGCCCGGACGGAAGGCTCATCGCCTGGTTCGGTACCACCACCGACATCCACGACCGGAAACGGGTCGAGAACAATTTGCGGCTCATGTCTCGAGCCAGCGAGCTCCTCGCCTCTTCGGTCACCCATCACACGCTCGACAACGTCTGCCGGCTGGCGGTGCCGGATCTCGCCGATTGGTGCATTGTCGACCTGATCGGGAGCGATGGCAGGCCGAGTGTGGCGGCCATGCATCATTCCGATCCAAAGATGGTCGAACGGGCGCAGCAGCTCATCCGCGACAGCCGCCGCGACCCGCACGGCCGGGGAGAGTTCGAGAAATCGATGAGAGCCGGTGAGCTGGTGATGGTGCCGGAAGTTGGAGCGGAGATCTCGGAGTCGCATGCTCTCGACGAAGAACAGCGCGCCCTCATCCGCGAATTCAGCATCTGCTCCTACATTGCAGTGCCCCTCATCGCGCACGGACGGCTCCTGGGCGTGCTGAGACTGGCATCGGCCGAATCTCGGCGGCGCTTCTCCAAAGATGAAGTTGCGATCGCCAGGGAATTGGGGCAGCGGGCGGCGGTGGCTCTCGACAACGCGCGGATGTACGAGGAGCTTCGGGAGAACGATCGCCGTAAGGACGAGTTCATCGCCACCCTGGCCCACGAGCTGCGCAATCCGCT
>JBIOUT010000271.1:0-3031 GCA_044867365.1 Candidatus Eiseniibacteriota bacterium
TCTGCATCGGCTGCAAGGCGTGCGAGGTGGCCTGCAAGGAATGGAACCAACTCCCCGCCGACGGCTACGGCTGGACGGGCCTCTCCTATGATCACACCAGAAGCCTCGGGCCCTCCACCTGGCGGCACGTGCGCTTCGTCGAACAGGACCGCCCTGCGGGCCCGCAGATGGTCGGCGCCGAAGATCCGTTTCGGTGGGTCTTTCTCTCCGATGTTTGCAAGCACTGCACCCATGCCGGCTGCCTCGAAGCCTGTCCGACCGGCGCCATCATCCGCAACGAGTTCGGCGCGGTCTACGTTCAGCCCGATGTCTGCAATGGTTGCGGCTACTGTGTCGTCACCTGTCCGTTCGGCGTCATCGGACGGCGCGAAGGCGACGGACGCGCCTTCAAGTGCACCCTCTGCTACGACCGGCAGCTCGGCGGGCTCATCCCTGCCTGCGCCAAGGCCTGTCCTACGGAGGCCATCCGCTTCGGTCCCCTCGATGAGCTGCGCTCCTACGCAGAAACTCGCGTGGCCACGATTCGGGCGCGCGGATTCGCCGATGCTCAGCTCTACTCCGCCGAGCACACATCGGTCGGAGGAGTTCACGCTCTCTCCCTCGTCCTCGGCGAGCCCGAGGCCTACGGCTTGCCGCCGGCACCCGAGGTGCCGACCACCTATCTGGCGGGGTCATGGCGGGCGGCGGCGCTTGCGGCAATGGCCATGGTCGCGGTGGTCGCTCTCGCTTTCGGCCTCTAGAAGGCCATCAGGTTGGTCAGAACTAGGATGGAGAGACGAGGGGGGAAATCAGGAGCAGGAGCAGGCGCAGGCTCGGTGACTCCGCGGAAGGCGTCGGCAACCGAAGCGAAGCTCGACTCGCTCCGCACCGAGGCCGAACGACGCGGCCCCGCCCAACCGCCGAGCGCGAGCCGCGACCTCCCGACGCCGGGGCGCGAGCACGGCTACTACGGACAGCCGATCGTCAAGCCGCCGGTATGGACATGGGAGATTCCGCTCTACTTCTTCGCCGGCGGCACGGCCGGCGCCGCCGCAGTCATCGCCGCGATCGCCCATCTCGTTCGGCCCGATCCCGGGCTCGAGCGAACCGCACTTGCCATGGCCTGTGTCCTCGCTCTCGCCTCACCTCCGCTCCTCATCTCGGATCTGGGTCGTCCCGAACGTTTTCTCAACATGCTTCGGGTTTTCAAAATTCGTTCGCCGATGTCAGTCGGTGCCTGGGTGCTGGCTGCCTTTACGCCGGCAGTGCTCGTGGCCCTCGGCGCCAATCTCTTTCCCGATTCCCTGCTCTTTCGTTCATCGGGCATCGCCGCCCTGTGGCTTGCCGCCTGTCTCGGACTGGTGCTCGCCACCTACACCGGCGTCCTTCTCGGCGCCACCGCTATCCCGGCTTGGAACACGCATCGCGCTCTCTTGCCGGTCCATTTCGCCGCGTCGGCGCTTGGATCGGCGGCGGGGCTCCTCGAGCTATGCGGCTTTCTCACTCCCGCCACCCTGCGTCTGGGGATCACTGCAGCAGCAATCGAGACCGGCATCGGAGCCCTCATCGAGCTCCGCCCCCGACGTCCCGATCGCGCTCTCCGCGAGGGCCGAAGCGGCAGAGTGATCCGACTCGGCGCTATCCTTTCGGGCCCCCTGCCCCTCGTCCTCCGCATCGCCGGCGCTGAAAGCCCGCTCGTCCGTCTCGCCGCCGCCATCGCCTTCCTCGCCGGAGCTCTGCTCAGCCGTTACGGTTGGCTCGCTGTGGGACGCCGGTCGGCGGGCGATCTCCAGGCCCTCTTCGCCGCCCAGCACCAGGGACACCCCGGCCGGCGCGAGGTGTAGTATCCAGTAGCCCCCGGGCCCGGACCCCGGCGCCCGAACGCCGAGGATGGTTGACGAAGGTCTACTCGTTGACGAAGGTTCCACTCCACCCTACGATGCCTTCGCATTCGATCCGTGCTCATCCCCGCCCCCAAGAGAATTTTGCGGACAGCCGCAAATCAACGGAGGATGCTCGTATCATGAAACTGTTGCCTCTCACAACAATCAGCGCCGCAGTTTTCGTCACGTCGCTCGCCCTCGCTCATGACGAGAAGGCTGCAGCTCCCCAACATCAGCACACCATGAAGCCGGGCACCGCCCAGGTCGCCGGCCACCCCACGCACGAGGGCAAGGTCATGACGATCAAGGGCGAGATCGTCGACCTCGGTTGTTACTTGTCTCATTCATCCAAAGGCGCCGATCACAAGAGTTGCGCCACCAAGTGCATTCAGGGCGGCATGCCCATGGGTCTCCTGACCGCCAACGGCAACCTTTATCTCCTGACCATGAATCATGACAACGCCGACCCCTTCAATCAGGCCAAGGGTATGGCGGCGGACATGGTCGAGATCACCGGTCCGACGATGGAACGCGCCGGGATGAAGGCGATCGAAGTCACTTCGATCAAGACCGCCATGGCGATGGCTCCCGCACCCGCCTCAGCCGCATCGGGCAAGTAACGCTGAAAGGCGTCGCCTCCGGGGGTGGTTCGGCGCCTCCGGAGGCTTCTTTTTGTCACCCGTCGGATAACCCGTTAGGCGCCGGAACGGCGAGGTGCTCGGCTCGACGAATCCGAAAGGAACCTTGAAGCGGGTTGCCCGTCTCCTCTTCGTCTCGACGATCCTCGCCCTCCTTGCCGGGGGGGTCGTCCTCGCACGATATCTCGCCCCGGAGCTCCCGCCCGCCGAGCGCGGCCGGCGCCTCGCCGAGCGCACCGGCTGCTTCGCCTGCCATGGTCCCGAAGGAATACGAGGGACGGCGAACCCGGGCCGCACCGACGTCACCGTTCCCACCTTCGAAGGCGATCTCATGATGTTCGCCAACAATCCGGAGGAGATCCGCGCCTGGATCCGTGACGGCATGACTCCCGCGCGGGCGGCGAGCCAAACCTGGCGGGCGGAGCGCGAGCATGGCGCGCTCAAGATGCCCGCCTTCGGCACTCGGCTCTCGCCCCATCAGATCGAGAACCTGGTCGCCTTCGTCATGGCGGTGAACGGCTCGCCGGCGCC
>JBIOUT010000272.1:0-3931 GCA_044867365.1 Candidatus Eiseniibacteriota bacterium
CCGAGCCGCCTCGAGGCTCATCGCCTCGAGGTCCGGGCTCACCTGGACTTCGACCTTCGCCATCCTATCTCCCCGATTGGTCCCTGAACGAATCCTCTCCTGTTAGAATGACGCCGGTGGCCGCATGCCCCTTTGGAGTGACTATGCCATCTGACACAGAAAGCAAGATTGCCGTTCTCATCGATTTCGAGAACATCGCCATGGGCGCAAAACGCGCCCAGTACAAGGACTTTGATGTCCACATCGTGCTCCATCGGCTGCTCGACAAGGGCAAGATCGTCGTCAAGCGAGCCTACGCCGATTGGGAACGCTATAACGATTATAAGCGCGTCTTTCACGAGGCCGCGATCGAGCTCATCGATATACCGCAGAAGCATTACAGCGGCAAGAACTCGGCCGACATCAAGCTGGTCGTCGACGCCCTCGATCTCTGCTATGCGAAGGAGCACATCGACACCTTCGTCGTCGCCTCGGGCGACAGCGACTTCTCGCCGCTCGTATCGAAGCTCAAGGAGAACAACAAATACGTGATCGGAGTGGGAGTGAAGAACTCGACCTCCGACCTCCTGATCGACAATTGCGACGAGTTCATCTTCTACGAAGACCTGGTGCGCCCGTCGCAGCCGTCGACAGCGATCAAGTCAAGCCTGCCCAAGAAGAAGCAGGAAGCATTTGCCATGCTTCTCGATGCTATCGTGGCTTTGAAGCGAGAGAATCGCGATGTGCTCTGGGCGTCGCTGATCAAGGAGACCATCAAGCGCAAGAAGCCGCAGTTCGACGAGGGCTACTACGACTTCGTCACCTTCTCCGATCTGCTCGAAGACGCCGCGGCGCACGGCCTGGTCGAGCTGCAGAAGGATCAAAAGAGCGGCTCCTACGTCGTCACCGCCTTTGCCCAGAGGCGCAAGTGACGCCGGAGAGAGTCGATGCCCACGACCCTGAACGAGGTCGTCGCAATCTCGCGCGCCGTTCGGGCGACCCCGAGCCGTCTCGACAAGCAGGCGCTTCTCGCCGGGCTCTTCAGCCGCCTCGCGGCGGCTGATCTCGCGCTCGCCGTCAGCTATCTCGCGGGAGAGATCCCGCAGCGGCGGCTCGGCATCGGCTGGAAGGCGCTGAGCGCAGCGGCGGACGAATCTTCTTCTCCCCGCGGAGAGAACCTCACTCTATTCGCATCGCAAACCTCGAGCGCGCCGGCTGCGCCGATCGATCTCACGCTTGCCGAACTGGATCGAGACTTTGCTGCCATCGCCGACACTCGAGGTCCAGGTTCCGCTTCGCGTGCGGCGTCGCTGCTCAGACAACTCCTCGATCGCGCAGGCCCAGAAGGGCGCGAGTTTCTCGGCTCGCTCCTCCTCGGTGAGCTCCGCCAGGGTGCGCTCCGAGCGGTTGTCCGCGATGCGGTGGCGCGGGCGCTCGAGCTCCCGCCCGAGACAATCGCGCGCGCCGAGATGTTCGGCGGCAACCTCGCCGAAGTCGCTTCCGCAGTGCGGCGCGAGGGCGCGGCGGCGCTCAAGCGTTTCGGTCCTCGTCCCATGGTGCCGGTGGCGCCGATGCTCGCCCGCTCCGCGCTTTCGCCCGCCGATGCGCTCGCCGATCTCGGACCGGCCGCGGTCGAGACCAAGCTCGACGGAGTGCGGATCCAGCTCCATAAGCTCGAGGACGAGGTGCGCGTGTTCTCGCGCCAGCTGCGCGATGTGACAGGCAGCGTTCCGGAGCTCGTCGAAGTCGGACGCGGTCTAGCCGCAACGACCGCCATCCTCGACGGCGAGGTGCTGGCTTTCGATCCCACTGGCCGGCCCTTGCCTTTCCAGGACACGATGAGCCGCTTCGGGCGTGAGCTCGATCCAGGGAAGGCGCGGGCGGAGCAACCGCTGACCGTGCTCTTCTTCGATCTCCTCTATCGCGACGGCAATTCTCTGGTCGATCTGCCTAACGCAGATCGCTGGCCGGCGCTCGCGGTGGTGACCGGGGGCCGACATCTCGTGCCGAGGAACCTGCTCGCGTCAACGCCTGCGACGACGGATCTCGCAGAGGTCGATCGATTGATGGCGGACTCGCTCGCCGCCGGACATGAAGGTCTGGTGTTGAAGGCGCTCGCATCTCCCTACACCGCCGGCCGCCGGGGCGGCCAATGGCGCAAGCTCAAACCCGCCGTCACCCTCGACCTGGTGATCCTCGCCGCCGAGTGGGGACATGGTCGCCGCCGCGGCTTTCTCTCCAATATTCATCTCGGTGCGCGCGATGTCGCTGACCCGAAACGATTCTGGATGCTGGGCAAGACGTTCAAGGGGCTCACCGACGAGATGCTGCGCTCGATGACCGCCGATCTCCTCGAGCTCGCGGTCGAAGGCGGCTCGGATGAGTTCGTGGTGCGGGTGCGGCCGGAGCGGGTGGTCGAGATCGCCTTCGACGCCGCGCAGCGGAGCCCGCGTTATGATTCGGGGCTCGCCCTTCGTTTCGCCCGGGTCAAGCGGTTCCGCCCCGACAAGTCACCAGCGGAAGCAACAACGATCGACGAGGTGCGGGAGATCCACGCCGCTCAGGAAGGCGGCGCGAAGGCGAGGAAAGATTCCTGACCAGTCGGCGACCAGGCGACGACGCGCTATTTCACCAGCATCATCGTCCGGGTCTCGGTCAGACCCTGCGTATCCAGACGGTAGTAATACACCCCCGATGGTGACTGAAAGCCACGAACGTCTTTGCCGTCCCAGGTCAGCGCATGGTCTCCAACCGGCTCGACTTGATCGGCCAGGATCTTCACCAGATGGCCTGCGACGTCATAGATCGCCAGGCGAACCTGCCGCGGTTCCTTGAGCTGATAGGTGATGATAGTCGACGGGTTGAACGGGTTGGGGATGTTCTGGCGCAGGAGCACGAAGTCGATCGGTCCAGGAACGGCATCCAAGCGGATCCCTCCCGTGACCTCGACATCGATGTCGTCGACCGCCGCTTCGATGAGAGTGGGGGAGATCGTGTCCTCGGCGACGAAGCGAATCTGAACCCGCCCCCTCCGCAGATCCAGCCGGCGGCCGAGATCCACCGCCACGCCCTGCCATCCGGGATCGATCGCCCGGATGGATTCGAGCACTAGCCACGAAGCGCCGTCGTCGGTTGACCCCTCGATGAGGAACGGGTCCTGCCAGCGGCTTCCCCAGATATCGTTCACGTACCAGAGCGTCAACCGGAGCCAGGCGGCAGCCGCCGGCGAGCCGTCGGGGAGATCGAGAGCGATGGTGGGTGAGGTGAGCGTCGTGCGTCCGGAAACCGAATGCGCATTCGGGGAATCCCCCGGCACTCCCGCCTCGGTCAGGAAGCAGTAGCCGGGACCTGCGGGGCTGGCGTCGGTAGGGGGTTGGGCGACGCGGCCGTTACCGAAGAGGAGCGAGTCGAGCGGGCCCGCCACCGGGATCGCCCGCTCCCAGAAACCATGCTCTCCGTAGTCATCGGGTGAACCGACGGTGAATCCGGCGGCGTCGTTCTCGAAGTTCGCCGAGAAGATGGTCTGCCAGTCGATCTTGCCTGCCCGGTAACTGAACATGCCGGCCGGGGCTTCGGCAGGCAGGAAGACGGTTCTGCTCCCGTCCTCCGCCTCGAAGAAGTATTGCAGGAGAACCCCGGGCAGGAGCTCGGGGACGAAGGCACGATAGCGATCGTCGTCAGAAGCCACTTGCTCCATAGGGACCGCACGGAAACTGCCGGTGCCGCCCGCGCGAAAGTGGAGGGTGACCGCGGTGACCGGGCTGCTGTGCGCACGAACCCGAGCCTCGATCGCCAGGCGACCATCGGGGAGCATTCGCGGCTGATCAGGCTCTTCGACAAACTCGAGCGCGCCGGGCAGCGGATCCAGCACCACCGTCAAAGTGACCGCCTGGTCGGTTCCGATCGTGGTGGTGAACGTCTCGGTATGAAAGCCGGGTGCGGTCACGACCCC
>JBIOUT010000273.1:0-2500 GCA_044867365.1 Candidatus Eiseniibacteriota bacterium
CTCGGTGATCCCGAACAGCATCAAGAGCAAGAGCGGCAAGACCAGCGCGAACTCGACGATCGCGTTCCCACTCCCACCGCTCAACCGCCTCGCCGCACGCGCCGCCGCGCCTACCATGTCTCTCCGCGCAGGACGCAAATCCACGTCGCCACTCCTATCGCCAGTCCGTAGGGAATGCTGCCCAGCTCTCCCACCTGGCCGCCGCTCGTTCCGCTCTCCGCTCGGTTCCGCCGCCAGGGGGTGCAAAGGGCTACCGTTCGAGCGAGCGCCGCCTTCAACACTCCCCTGCGCAATACCTCGGCGAGAGCCAACACCCCGCCGGCGATTCCGGAGATGAGCGCGATGTCGAGGGCGAGCCTCGGACCGACGAGCGCCCCCACCGCCCCCATCAGCTTGAGATCGCCGCCGCCCATCCCCCCCATGAAGACCGGCACCGCCAGGAGAGCGAAGCCCACCGCCAGGCCACCCGCCGACCACCCGAGCCCGCCCTTCCCCCCTGCAAGCGCGTGGCCCGCCAGCCCGGCGATCATTGCCGCCACGGTGAGGGCGTTGGGAATCCGGCGCTCGGCCAGATCCCAGATCGCCGCCACCACGGTGAGCAACAACACACCGGGTAGGAACCAGCTCCCTCCCATGACTCGACAGCCTCCGATCCTTCGGCCGGAACGTGTGAGCCGCCGGGCTAGGGGGTAAGGGCGTTCTGGATCGCGACGTAGATGTCGTTGACGAGGGGACCGATCGCCCGGATGGCGACGATGGCGATGATCGAGATGAACGCGCCGAGGAGCGCGTACTCGATGATGTCCTGCCCCTTTTCGCCGCTTAGACGCGAGTAGAGCTTGCTAAGCATTTCTAGCCTCCCAACGGAACACCTTTCGGTGCTTCCCTTCCAGAGTGACGCGTGCGACCGATAGGACGCTCGCGGGTTGACAAGAGCGATGCGCGCTTGCCCGATCGAGATCCACTTTCCTTCCCCTCGATCAGGGGACGATGGCGTTCTGGATCGCGACATAGAGGTCATTGACCAACGGCCCGATCGCCTGGATGGTGAGGACGGCGACGATCGAGATGAAGGCTCCGAGGAGCCCGTACTCGATCAGATCCTGGCCATCGTCATGGAGCAGTTGAAGAAAGCCTTGGGTGATCATCGGCCTTATCTCGAGAGAAGAGCGAGCCGAGGGCTGCACTGCCGCGCCCCGAGCAATCTCGTCTTCGCCGTATCCGCCGTGCTCGACCGAGCGCAGCGCACACTTGCGGAACTCAACAGCGCCACCCCGATACTGCAAAGCAAATGCCATGTGCGAGGTGCGGGTTATCACCCGACTCCCTCTCGACGGCCCATGAAGGACATCACCTCTCCGTCTTTCCCTTCCTTGCGATCCAAAGGCCCGAACCGGCAAGCGATTAGGTTGGGGTGTCGCCATGCGAAGCGACGGCGAGCGATCGACATGTCTCCCGCCTTCGCCGACTTCGCTCCAGAGAGCGGGCGGCCAAAGAACCCAGTGCCCGCCCAAACCGCAACCTCGGTCTCAAGTCGCATTGGCCTCTTGCCCCAACCTCACTGCTCCGTGTCCGTCATTCCTATCGGTTGCGGGGCGGATTCCTTGAGAAGGGAGGACTGAGGAGGCTTTGCCTTCGCGCCGCGGTGGCTCGAAAGCGGGCATCCGAAGGCTGAAGAGGTCGGAGGCTCGGGCGGAGGAGGAGGGGATTGAGCCGACCCCCGAGAGAGGGCTTACGGCCCGCAGAGAGAAAGGCGCCAGCTCGATCGAGCAAAGGCTCGATCGAACGACGGCGCGCTCGATTGAAAGATTTAAGGAAGGGAGGCGAGCCGGGGAGACGGTGGCGGTTGCCCCCTACGGGCGCCGCGCCCCTCCGCGGGAGCGCTTTCCGCCTACTCGGAGCGCTTCCGGTTGGAACGCCGAGTGAAGTAGAGGACGCCCAGGATCACCGCCAGAACGACCAGGATCATGGTCGCGCTCATCGTCAACCTCCCGGAGTGTGGGTAACGACCCGGAGCGAGCGGCGAGGTCGCCGTCGCCAATCCGAGTCGGGGAGAGGCGATCTCTCCCGCTTACTATTCTCCATCTCGGACACTGGGGGCTCGAGCTTGAGCCGAGCGATCCCCGGTTGGGGCGTTCGGCTACCGGGGGCCTCGCGACCCCAGGAGCCCGCGGAGCCCCGCCGCCTGCCGGCCGTTGCCGTTGGTGCCGGAAACGGGGACGGTTACGCCTCGCGCCACCGCCTTGAGGCTCGCGGCGGTGCGGGTGTGACGGCTGGCCATGACCAGCGGCACTCCCGTATCGATGGCCGAGATCGCCGTCGGATAGTCGTTGGGCACTCCATAGGTGACCGCCCGTCCAAGTGTCTTCCACGCGTCTTCGAGCGCGATCCGGCCGCCCTTGGTCACCCGGTTGGCCACCACCTTCACCTTCTCGTCGGGATACCCGAGACGGTTGAGCGTCTCCGCCGCGCGCCGCGCACTCCTGAGCGACGCCACGTT
>JBIOUT010000274.1:0-2936 GCA_044867365.1 Candidatus Eiseniibacteriota bacterium
CGCCGCGAATGGCGTCCATTCGCGGCTGAATGCCGTCGATGGCCATCACCTGGAAGGCGCGGGCGGGCGGAGGACCGATCGAGCCCTGAATACGAACCGCCATGAGAGCGATCTGTGCCTGACGGACCTGTGCCTAGTGAATGAGCTGGAGCCGCCCGGTGCGCTCCCAGCCCCCGGCGGCGAGACGCAGATGATACACGCCGGCGCTCACCAGCACCCCCCGTTCATCGCGGCCATCCCATGTGGCCGCATGACGCCCCGGAGAGGCGAAGCCGTCGAAGAGCACCCTGACGGTACGACCGGCGGAATCGTACACCGTGAGCCTCACCTCCGGCTCACCGCTCGACCCCACATCGAAGGGAATCGCGGTCATCTCACGGAACGGGTTCGGGTGGCCCGGTTCGAGGCGAATCTCCGCCGGGCGAGCGGGAGCCCAGCTCGGAGCGGTATCGGGGAAGAGCTTGATCACCTGAGGTTCGCTCGACCCCTTGGCGCTGAGGTCGACATCGAAGGCGATGCCGATGTAGCCCGGCGCGCCGGCAGTGATCCGATGATGCCCCTCGCCGGTCAACATCGAGAATTGCCCATCGGCATCGGTCCTCACCAGGCGGTCGGCCGTCAGCGAGCGCACACTCGCCCCCGCAATCGACGCTCCATTGATTGCATTGATGACCGCGCCGGCGAACTCGACTCGGCGGCTGCCATTGAACGAGAGCTGGAAGAGACCGTTCGTGCGGTCGCTACCGTAGACGATCGGATCTCCGCCAGGCCCGAGATCCACCCCCCAGCAACCTTCGAAGAGGGCGAGCGGTGGAAGCGGATACGTGTCGTAGAAGCCGACCTCGGCCGGAGCGGTCGGATCCTGGAGGTCGAGGACTCGGATTCCGGCCTGGTAATAGCTTATGTAGGCATATCGGCCCCTCACGACCGCGTTGTGGATGGTGAGAATTTCCGAGCCGATGGCGACGTCGGGTCGCCAGTTAGCCACCAGAGTGAGCTCGCTCGCGCCATCCCATTCCCATACCTTGAGGCCGCCTGCCTGAATTTGCCCCGGCCCCTGCCAGTTGGTGATCTCGTTCAAGGTCAAGATGTAACGCCGATCCTCGGTCGGCCACACACTGTGCGTATGAAAGTGGGGCAGCGGTCCGTCATTGATGTCGGCCTGCGCCAGATGCACTGGATGAGCGGGATCGCTGACATCATAGATATGGAGCCCCGACCATCCCCCGGCCTCGTAGAGGATGTGATCGAGGACCGTGATGTCGTGCGCGCCCACGTCGTTGAGATCGGCAAGGAGCTGGGGGACGGCGGGATCGCTGACGTCGAAGATGTACGTCCGCCAGTTGAAGCCTTCGTGCCCGATCACGTAGAGGATGTCGCCATCGATGAAGAGATTGTGAGCGGAGTTGAGCAGCGGCTGAATGATGGCTCCGATCACCACCGGAACGGCAGGATTGCGCACGTCGAGGATATAGACGGCGACTCCATTGTAACTCTCATTGGTGATGTAGGCGCGCCCATTCGCCGCCTGAACGTCATTCACCACGAGCTGCCCCGGAATATTGAACCCGCCGACGACCTGCATGTGCCCGGGGTTGGATACGTCGATGATTGAGAGCCCCAGCGGACCGCGGCCGACGAAGGCGAGCGAGCCGTCGATGTCGACGTCGGTGACCGTCTCGGGAGGCCCGAGGAGGAGCTGATCGATCAGCTCCATGTTGAAGGCCGTATCCAGAGCGCCCGCCGGATCGATAGGACCGGTCATCGCCGCCGCGAGCAGCATCCCCGGCAAGGCGCCCAGGTGACGGGCGAGCCGCAACCGAAGGGATAGGCGACCGGAAGCGCGCCCTGGCGAGGTGCGATTCCGGCGCAGCCCGGGCCGGAGCGACCACGGGCATCTGATCACGCGATTGCCTCCAAGAACAGGCAAGGTTGCGAGGATTTGGGAGAGGGGGCGACGCCACGAAGGAAGGGGACGGGCCGCCGGGCGGTGCGGGCCGGACTCCTGCTCCGCGTGACCGCAGGTATCCTACCCGAAAACGGGGATAAAAGCTAGCCCCAGGTGCGGTTTGCCCAGGCTGGGGGCTCCGGATAGAATGCCCTTTTGGCATAGCGCTCGACGATCGCCTTCGCGACCTTTACCCGACCGTCAAAGATTCGATGCCCGAACCCGCCCGCGTTCGATTCGCGCCCTCGCCGACCGGCCACTTCCATATCGGGGGGGCGCGCACCGCGCTCTACAACCACCTCTATGCCCTCCAGACCGGCGGCCAGTTCATCCTGCGCATCGAGGACACCGACCGGAAGCGGAGCAATCCCGAGTACCTCGAAGAGCTCATGGCGGCCCTCCACTGGCTCGGAATCGACTGGGACGAGGGCCCCGATGTCGGCGGACCCCATGCGCCGTACTACCAGAGCGAGCGCAAGCAGATTTATCTCGACCATGCCGAGAAGCTCATCGCCACAGGTCACGCCTATCGCTGTTTCTGCACTCCCGAGCGCCTCGATGCGATGCGCAAGCGCCAGCGGGAGCTCAAGCAGCCGCCGCGCTACGACGGCACCTGTCGCGTCCTGAGCGACGACGAGTCAACGGCCCGCGCCGTCCGGGGTGAGAAGTACGTCATTCGCTTCAAGACTCCGCGCGAGGGCACGACCGTGCTCCATGATCGCCTGCGAGGCGAGATCACGGTCGAAAACCGGAACATCGACGATTACATCCTGGTCAAGTCGGACGGCTTCGCTCTCTATCATCTCGCCGCCATCACCGACGATCACCTGATGGGGATCACTCATGTCTTCCGAAGCATGGAGTGGCTCGGCACCTTTCCGCTCCACGCGATGATCTACCGAGCCATGAGCTGGCCGGAGCCGGTGTGGTGCCACCTCTCCGTCTTTCTCAAGCCTTCGGGCAAGGGCAAGATGTCGAAACGGGATGT